>NZ_JBFULO010000036.1:0-18243 GCF_054049855.1 Stenotrophomonas sp. P5_B8
GAAGGCAACCGCCCGCAAGGCAGTGAAGAGAAGGCAACCGCCCGCAAGGCAGTGAAGAAGACGGCGAAGAAGGCAGTCCGCAAGGTCGCCAAGAAGGCCGCCGCCAAGAAGACCGCAAAGAAGGCAGTGAAGAAGACGGCGAAGAAGGCAACCCGCAAGGTAGCCAAGAAGTCCGCTGCCAAGAAGACCGCCAAGAAAGCCGTCCGCAAGGTAGCCAAGAAGGCCACGGCCAAGAAGGCGACCAAGAAGACGGCCAAGAAAGCGGCCAAGAAGACCGCCAAAAAGGCCGTCCGCAAGGTAGCCAAGAAGGCTACCGCGAAGAAGGCCACCGCACGCAAGGCGCCGGCCAAGAAGGCGTCCGCCAAGAAAGCGGTGAAGAAGGTTGCAAAGCGCAAGCCGGCCGTTCGCAAGAAGAAGGCCGCTCCGGTCGCCCTGCCGGCAACTCCGGCACCGCTGATCTAAGTCGTTCCCGATAGCCGTACCTGAAACCCCCTTCCCTGGCAGCCCAGCGGGGAGGGGGTTTTTTTATGGGCGCCGTGTTTGTGGCCGTTACGCGGCGCATGCGCAGCAGGGTAGAGCCGAGCCACGCTCGGCTGCCGTCGCCGTCGCCGTCGCGCTTACGCCGCGCGTCGGCAGTGCCCGCCGCTGGCCGGCTCCCCCCCGCTGCCCGCCACGCCCGACGCTACATGCGATCGATGCCAGGCTGATCGACCGCGAGGTTCGTACGCATTGCGCAGCCACCCATGGGGTGGCTCTACCCATCGCCTGGCCGATCCGTTCGGCCACAAAAAAGGCGGCCGAGCGGCCGCCTTTTTGATTCACGCCGGTGCCGCACTCAACGCGGCGAGGCCACCGCGCGATTGGAAGAGACGCCCTTGCGCTTGGTCGCCGGCGCGGCGTCTTCGGCCATCAGGCTGTCGCTGCCGAAGTCGGTGTCCACGTCCAGCCAGCGCTGGGTCGGCAGGCCCATGGCCTGGTCCAGGATGGTCGGGAGCAGGCCGCTGGGCAGGCTGCTTTCACCATTCCAGAGGATGGCGATGCCGAGGTCGCGCTCGGGCACCAGCGCGACCAGGCCGCGATAGCCTTGCACCGCGCCGGCGTGGAAGACCACTTCATGGCCGGCGTAATCGAAGTTGCGCCAGCCCAGTGCGTAACCGGCCGAATGCAGGCGTTCGCGGCGCCAGCCCGAGCGCATTTCGCCCGGGGTGTTGATCAGGGTCGAGTGCAGGGTGGCCAGCAGCGGCGCGGGCAGCACGTCCGGGCGATGGCCGGTGTGGGCCAGCAGCCACTGCGCCATGTCGCTGGCGCTGGCGTTGACGCCCGCTGCAGGGGCCAGGCGGTAGTAGGTCGGCTTCGGATTCAACGATACCCAGCCATTGCGGCTGCGCACGTGCGGACGCGCCCAGCGCGAGCTGGCCTGGATGCCGGCCAGACCAAGGCTGGCATCGTCCATGCCCAATGGTTTGAACAGGCGGCGCTCGACGGACTGTTCGTAGAAGCTGCCCGAGGCGGCGTAGACGACGTCGCCGATCAGGCTGAAGGCCACGTTCTGGTAGGCGTAGCAATCGCCCGGCAGGCACTTGAGCGAGGTCGAGGCCAGCTTGTGGGTGAGCGTGTAGTACTCGGCGTTGCCTTCCACGTCGCGGTCGTAGGCGTTGTAGGGCAGGCCGACGCGGTGGCTGAGCAGATCGGCCACGGTCAGGCGGTCGGTCGCTTCAGGCGTGCTCAGCTGGAAACCGGGCACGTAGTCGGTGACCTTGCTGTCCCAGCGCAGCGTGCCATCGTTGACCAGCAGGCCGGCCATGGTGCCGGCGAAGGCCTTGGACAGCGATGCAAGGCGGAACACGGTGTGTGCGTCGACCTGTTGCGGGTTGTTGACGTCGGTGACACCATAACCGCGCGCGCTGAGCACGCGGCCGCCCTGGACGATGGCCACGGCCATGCCTGGCACGCGCTCGCCGTAGGTGAGCTGCTGGGCCATCGATTCGATCGCGGCGACGTTGAAGCCCTGCGCCGGCGGCAGCACCTTCGGGTTCGCCTCAGTGGCGCGGTACGCGGCCGGCTGGGTGTGCGGAATCGCCGCGGCGTTCTCGATGTTGACGGGGAACGCGGGGGTCTGGGCAGTGGAAGACATTGCAATGGGCATCAACATGCCCAGCAACCCGGTGGCCGCCGAACGGATCGGTCGGCGCCTGCTGTTCTGATTCATCGTGTAGGGCCCGTGCGCAACTGCTGTGACCGATTCTAGCGCCGCTTTTCGTGATTGCACAAACGAAGCGAAGATGAATGCGTATCTGGTTGAAAAGGCGCGGTTTTTGCATCACCCGGCCGCTCCCCGCGGTACTTGGCAGCGCAGCCCTGTTCAGCTTGAGACAGCGTCCTGCAGTATCCACTGCGCGGCACGCTCGGCCAGCATGATGGTCGGCGCGTTGGTGTTGCCGCTGACCAGGCTCGGCATCACCGAGGCATCCACCACCCGCAGCCGGCGCAGTCCGCGCACGCGCAGCTGCGGATCGACCACCGCGTCGGCGTGGATGCCCATCGCGCAGGTGCCGACCGGGTGGTAGATGGTTTCGGCCTTGGCGCGGATGAAGGCGGTCAACGCCGCATCGTCCAGGTCCTGCCGGGGCGGGAAGATCGGTGCGCCGCGCCAGCGATCGAAGGCCGGTTGGCGCAGGATCGCCGCAGACATGCGCACGCATTCCTTCATCATCGCCAGGTCGGCGCCGTCGGCATCGCTGAGGTAGTTGGCTTCGATCCGCGGCGCGGACGCCGCGTCGGCATCGCGCAGCAGGATCCGGCCGCGGCTGCGCGGATGCAGGGCGCAGGCATGCAGCGTGTAGCCATCGCCGGGGAGTCRGTGACGGCCGTGGTTGTCCAGCATGGCCGGCACGAAGTGGAACTGCACGTCGGCGCGCGCGTCGGTGGCCAAGGCCGAGCGCGCGAAACCGCCGGCTTCGGCGATGTTGCTGCTGCCGGCGCCGCGACGGCCGCGCAGGAAATAGTCGACGGCGATGCGCGCCTGGTTGGCGCGGTCGTAGCTCACCCCCGGCAGGGTGTGCACCAGGGTGCAGATGTCCAGGTGGTCCTGCAGGTTGCCGCCGACCCCGGGCAGGTCGGCGCGCACGCTGATGCCATGCCTGCGCAGCGGCGTGGCCGCGCCGATCCCGGACAGCATCAGCAACTGGGGTGAATGGATCGCGCCGGCACTGAGGATCACCTCGCCGCTCGCGGCGGCATGCCGATGCTGGCGGCCCTGGTGGAAAAACACGCCGCTGGCGGCGTCGCCGCTGAAGCTCAGCGCGGTGGCACGCGCGCCGGTAAGCACGGTCAGGTTGCGCCGACCGCGCGCGGGGCGCAGGTAGGCGGTGGCGGTGGAACACCGGGCGCCTTCGCGCTGGGTGACCTGGTACAGGCCGACGCCGAGCTGCGCAGCGCCGTTGAAGTCATCGTTGCGTGCGTGCCCGGCCTGCACGGCCGCATCGAGGAAGGCGGCCGAGAGGGGGTTGTGGTGGCGCAGGTCGGACACCGACAGCGGCCCGGCGTCGCCATGCAGCGCGCTGCCGCCGCGGCTGTTGGATTCGCTGTGCAGGAACCACGGCAGCACCTGCGCCCATTCCCAACCGCTGGCACCGGCGGCGGCCCAACCGTCGTAGTCGGCGGCCACCCCGCGCACGTAGCACATCGCGTTGATCGAACTGGAGCCGCCCAGCACCTTGCCGCGCGGCCACCACAGCCGGCGTCCGTCCAGTGCCGGCTCGGTTTCGGTTTCCAGGTTCCAGTTGATGCGCCGGTTGTTGACCAGCCGGGCCAGTCCGGCCGGCATGTGGATGAACGGGTTGCGGTCGCGCGGACCGGCCTCCAGCAGCAGCACCCGGCAGCGCGGATCGGCACTGAGGCGGTTGGCCAGTACGCAGCCGGCCGAGCCGGCGCCCACGATGATGTAGTCGTACATGGTTCCCCTCGAATACGGACCGCTCCCCAACGGTGCCCTGCGAGCATAGGGCAGGGCGGCCGGTAGCGGGGACGGGATGACAGCCACGCTGCGTTGCGTGCATGGCCCTGCCGGAGACTGGCGATGTTGCGGTGCATCGTTTACCTTGCGGGCTCTGCTGCCTGGAGTCGCCACGATGCCGCCGTTGTCACGCCGCCCGGACCGGGAGTGGGTGCGATGAGTGCTGCAGCACCGGCACCGGTACGTCCGGGGCTGCGCGGGGCGCTGCGGCAATCCCCTCCGCTGATCTGGGCATGCCTGTACTTCTTCTGCCTGCTCAGCGGCTACTACGTGCTGCGCCCGGTGCGCGAGGCGATGGCCGCTTCGTCCGATCCGCAGGCGGTGTTCCCGCCGGTGCTGATCAACTGGTTCAGTGCGCATGGCATCGCGCTGCAGGACTTCGTATTGCAGGTCCTGTTCACCTGCGTGTTCCTGATCATGCTGGTGCTGCAGCCGCTGTACGGCGCGGTGGTCAGCAGCTACCCGCGCCGGGTGTTCCTGCCGGCGGTCTATGGTTTCTTCATCGTCTCCCTGTTGGGCTTCTATCTGCTGTTCGACAGTGGCGTCCCCGGGCGCGGCATGGCGTTCTTCTTCTGGGCCGCGGTGTTCAACCTGTTTGCGGTCGCCGTGTTCTGGAGCTTCATGGCCGACGTGTTCTCCAACACGCAGGCGCGCGCGGTGTACGGCTACATCGGTGCGGCCGGCACCCTCGGTGCCTTCCTGGGCCCGATCATCACCTCGGCGCTGGTGCAGCGGGTCGGCATCGCCAACTTGATGCTGGTCTCGGCGGGATTCCTCACCGCCTGCCTGGGGTGCATCTGGCGGCTGCGGTTGTGGGCCGTGGCGCGGGAGCAGGAACAACAGCTGGCCTCGGGTGAGACCCCGATGGGCGGCAGCGTGCTCGACGGCCTCAAACTGATCGCGCGCGAGCCGCTGCTGCGCTGGCTGGCGGTGCTGGTGCTGTTCGGGGTGGGCATCGGGACGCTGCTGTACAACGAGCAGGCGGCGATCGTGCGCCGTCTGTACACCGACCCGGCGGCCAGCACCGCGTTCTTCTCGCGGGTGGACCTGGCAGTCAATGCGTTGACCCTGATCCTGCAGCTGGGCCTGACCCGCTGGCTGCTGTCGCGCCACGGCATCGCCCCGGCGCTGTTGATCCCCGGCTTTGCGATCATCATCGGCTTCTCGGTGCTGGCCGCTTCGCCGTTGCCGATGCTGGTGGCGCTGGTGCAGATCATGACCCGCGCCAGCGAGTTCTCGCTGGCCAAGCCCGCKCGCGAGACGATCTTCACCCGTGTGGACCGCCAGTGGCGCTACAAGGCCGGCGCGGCGATCGACACCGTGGTGTACCGCGGTGCGGACCTGACCTTCGCCTGGGTCCACAAGGGGCTGTCGCTGTTCGGGTCGCATGCGGTGTTCGCCGGTGGCCTGGTGGTGGCCGGGATCATGACCACGGCCGCGTTCGGGTTGCTGCGCGAGGAAAAGAAGCTGCCGGCCGAGCGCCCGGAGTAAGCTCTCCGCATCCCATCGAGGCCTGCCCATGTACTGGACCGCACTGACCCTGACCCTGCTGGTCGCCCTGCTGCACGTGTACTTCCTCGTGCTGGAGATGTTCCTGTGGACCCGGCCGCTCGGTCTGAGGACCTTCCGCAACACGCCGGAGAAGGCTGAGGCCACCCGCGTGCTGGCCGCCAACCAGGGCCTGTACAACGGCTTCCTGGCCGCCGGCCTGTTCTGGGGCGTGTTCGATCATCTGCCGATGCTGGTGAACTTCTCGCTGGGCTGCGTGATCGTGGCCGGCTGCTACGGCGCGTACAGCGTCAACAAGCGCATCTTCTTCATCCAGGCCGTGCCGGCGATCCTCGCCGTGGCCGCCTGGTGGATGGTGCCGGCCTGAACCGGCGTAGAGCCGCCCCATGGGTGGCTGCGCGATAWCGATCAGCGCTTCGCCTGCAGCACCACCGATACCGGGCTGCGCGCGTTGAACACGGTGATGCATCCCTCGTCGCGCGCGTAGTTTGGACGTGCGGGTAGGTCGATGCCTGAAGCGAAGAGCCAGATCAACGGCTGCGAGGACGGCCGTTGCCTGGCTTGGGCGGGACGGGTGGGTTGGCAGGACACGCCGTAAATCCATCCGTGGAGGCTCGCGTGCGCCCTCCATGGCGCACGCGAGCTTACAGGGACGTACTTGCAGCGTGTCCCGCAAACCCGCGCACCTCTGCCCAGCGCACGGGCTTTCAGATATGGCATGTCCGTGTGCTTGGATAAAACGAAAAAAAAACGGCGGACCGAAGTCCGCCGTTTTCGTTTATGCCGCTGCCTGGATCACGCCGCTTCCTGCGACTGCTGATCCTTGCGTTCGCGGTCGTAATACCCGGCCGAACGCAGCTCGTGCGGATCGAAATCGTCCACGGTGATGGTTTCCAGGGTCAGCGTGCGCAGCTCTTCCAGCAGCGTGCGCTCGTCCTGGGTGATCACGCCCTCGGCCACGGCTTCGTCCAGCTGGGAGTGGAAGTCCAGCGCCTCGATACCCTTGGTCTTGACCGCCTTGATGAACTTGCGCTCCACCGGCTCGGCCATGATCGCCTTGGACAGGTAGCTGTTGATGCGGCCACCCGGGTTGTTCTCGCACGGGGTCAGGAACACGCCGTTGGCCAGGCGATCACGCGCTTCGTTGGGCGCCATCAGCAGTGCGGCCACGCGGTGGCCCAGCCGGTCGCCCGGCGCCTCGGCACGACGGCCGAACGGGAAGATCAGCAGCCACATCAGCCAGCCGATCGGACGGATCGGGAAGTTGCGCAGGGCACCGGACAACGACTCTTCGATCTTGTGCACGCTGTCATGGAAGGCCCAGGCCAGCAGCGGCTGGTCGGCCGCCGGTGCCCCTTCGTCGTGGTAACGCTTGAGCATCGCGCTGGTCATGTAGATGTGGCTCAGCACATCGCCCAGACGACCGGACAGCGATTCCTTGAACTTCAGCTTGCCGCCCAGCGTCATCATCGAGATGTCGGCCATCAGCGCCAGGTTGGCCGAATACCGGTCGAGTTTGCGGAAGTAACGGCGGGTGTAGGCGTCGCCCGGGGCGGCACCGATACGCGCGCCGGTCAGGCCGAACCAGAACGAACGCACGGCGTTGGAAATGCCGAAGCGGATATGCCCGAACAGGCTGCGGTCGAATTCCTGCAGGCCGGCCTTGGTGTCCGGGTCCTGCGCGGCCTTCATTTCCTTCAGCACCCACGGGTGGCAGAGGATCGCACCCTGGCCGAAGATCAGCAGGCTGCGGGTCATGATGTTGGCGCCCTCCACCGTGATCGCGATCGGCGCGGCCTGCCAGCTGCGGCCGGCGAAGTTGCGCGGCCCCAGGATGATGCCCTTGCCGCCGATCACATCCATCATGTCCGAGATGACTTCACGGCTCATGGTGGTGCAGTGGTACTTGGCGATCGCCGAGGGCACCGACGGCACATCGCCGCGGTCCACCGCAGCCGCGGTGGCCTGGCACAGCGCGCTGATCGCGTACGCCTTGCCGCCGATGCGGGCCAGTGCTTCTTCCACGCCTTCGAAGCGCCCGACCGACAGGCCGAACTGCTTGCGGATGCGCGCATAGGCACCGGTCACCACCGCACCGGCCTTCGCGCCGCCACTGGCGGTGGAGGGCAGGGTGATCGAGCGGCCCACGGCCAGGCACTCGTTGAGCATGTTCCAGCCCTTGCCGGCCTTCTCGGCGCCGCCGATCAGCTGGGTGAGCGGAATGAACACGTCCTTGCCGCGGATCGGGCCGTTCTGGAAGGTCGAGTTGAGCGGGAAGTGGCGGCGGCCGATTTCCACGCCGGCGGTCTCACGCGGCAGCAGCGCCAGGGTGATGCCGATATCGCGGGTGGTGCCGATCAACCCGTCCGGGTCGTACATGCGGAAGGCCAGGCCGATCAGCGTGGCCACCGGGGCCAGGGTGATGTAGCGCTTGTCGAAGGTGAGCTTGACGCCGAGCACCTGCTCGCCGTTCCACTCGCCCTTGCAGACGATGCCGTAATCGGGGATCGAGGTGGCGTCCGAGCCGGCAAACGGACCGGTCAGGCCGAAGCAGGGCACTTCGCGGCCATCGGCCAGGCGTGGCAGGTACTGGTCCTTCTGCGCCTGGGTGCCGTAGTGGTTGAGCAGTTCGCCCGGGCCGAGCGAGTTGGGCACGCCGACGGTGGAGCTGACCACGCTCGACACCGAGGCCAGCTTCTGGATCACCTTGTGGTGGGCCAGCGCGCTGAAGCCCAGGCCGCCGTATTCCTTCGGAATGATCATGCCGAAGAACTTGTTCTTCTTGATGAAGCTCCACAGTTCCGGCGGCAGGTCGGCGTAAACGTGGGTGATTTCCCAGTCATTGACCATCTTGCACAGCGCTTCGACCGGGCCATCGAGGAAGGCCTGTTCTTCGGCGGTGAGCTGCGGCTTGGGGTAGTTCAGCAGGATGTTCCAGTCCGGGTCACCGGTGAACAGCTGGCCTTCGAAGCCGACCGAGCCGGTTTCCAGCGCGATGCGCTCGGTCTGCGACAGCGGCGGCAGCACCTTGCGGAACACCTTCATCATCGGTGCGGTCAGCAGCGGCTTGCGGATGAAGGGCAGCAGCAGCGGCACGGCGATGACCGCGACGATGGCGGCGGCCACGATGGTGGCGGTCTGGTTGACGTAGGGGATGAACCAGCAGGCGGCCAGCAGCACGACGCTGATGATCGTCCAGGTGATCAGCCGCATCCGATGGTAGGCGACGATGGCGCCCGCCAGCAGGATGGCCAGGAAGGGAACGACAATGCTCATGAGCGTGCTCCGGTGACGTGCTCGGTAGTGGCGGACTGTGCCACGGCGGAGGCCGAGGGCAACACGTCCAGATAGTCCAACACAGTAGCGGTAAAGGCGTTGTTGTCGTCACCGGCGACCATGTGCGTGGCCTCCGGCAACTGCACATGGCGCGCATGCGGCACCAACGCGAGGAATTCGGCCACCGTCTGCGGGGTGACCAGGGTGCTGCGCCCGCCGCTGACCAGCAGCAACGGGCATTTCACCTGGCGCGCCGCTTCGGCGAGCGCGTCTTGGTGCTGCTCGCTGTCGCGCGCCAGTTCGGCGACCAGGCGCGGGTCCCAATGCCAGCGCCAGCGACCGTGGCCGTCTTCGCGCAGCAGCGCGCGCAGGGAATCGTCGGACTTGCGCGGGCGGTGTGGCATGTAGGCCGAGATCACGTCGGCGGCCTGCGACAGCGATGCGAAGCCGTCCGGGTGCGCGGTCATGAACATCAGAATGCGTTCGACCCCGGCGGTGTCCCAGCGCGGCGTAATGTCCACCAGCACCATCGCCGAGAACAGGCCAGGCCAGCGCGATTCGGCGAGCAGCCCGAACAGGCCGCCCATCGAGGCGGCGACCAGGATCGGCGGCTGCGGTTGTTCGYCGGCCAGCACGATCAGGTCGTCGGCGAACTGCTCGCCGTGGTACGCAAGTTCGGTCGGGTTCCAGTCCGAATCGCCGTGGCCGCGCGCGTCATAAGCCAGGGTCTGGTACCCGGCGGCGGCGAGTGACTGCGCGGTGGTGATCCAGGCATGCCGGGTCTGGCCGAAGCCATGGGCGAACAGCACCGTGCCGCGGCGTCCCGGCGGGGAGCGGGTAGCAGCCAGCACGGCGTCCTGCGCGCCGGTCAGTCGCTCATCTTCAAAACGGGGCAGGGTAGCGGAAGGATTGACCATACTCGTTAGTATGGACCTGCCCCGTGGCATGTCAATACTTGAGGGTATGGTGGTCGCTGCAATGCTGCGGGAGGGGCGGGCCAGCACGCGTGATGAAGGCGCCGGACCGGCTGCGGCCGCGGCATTTGGCGGACACGGACCCCGGCGTATGGTTAAATCGTTGCCATGAATGAACCTGAAGCTTCCGCCGGCGAGCCACGTGCCGGCCGCAACAGCCGCCTGAGCGCGGAAGACTGGGCCCAGGCCGCCCTGGACCTCATTGCAGAACAAGGCGTTGGTGCGGTCGCGGTGGAACCGTTGGCGCGTCGGCTGGGGGTGACCAAGGGCAGTTTCTACTGGCATTTCCCCTCCCGTGATGCGCTGCTGCAGGCCGCGCTGGAGCGCTGGGAGCTGTTCGAGCAGGAGCAGGTGTTCGGCAGCCTGGAAGACGTGCCCGATCCGCGCGTGCGCCTGCGCCAGTTGTTCCAGGTGGTGGCGCACGAGGTACAGCCGCACATCATCTACAGCGAGCTGCTCAAGGCGCTGGACCACCCGATGGTGCGGCCGGTCATCGACCGCGTGTCGCACCGTCGGCTGGAATACCTGGTGGCCTCGTTCCGCCAGGCCGGGCTGAGCCGCACCGATGCGCAGCACCGCGCACGGTTGGCGTATGCGGCCTATGTCGGCTTCCTGCAGTTGTCGCTGCAATTGCAGCAGCCCAAGCAGGCCCGCGAGGATTTCGAGGCGTACGTCGAGCATGTTATCGAGACGCTGATCCCGATCGGCTGAGCAGCGCCGGGTTGCAGGCGAAAAGGCTGCGGAGACGCGGCCTTTTTCGTGGTCGACCGTTTCCGCGCCGGCAGCTGTCGCACAAAAAACAACGGCCCCTTTCGGGGCCGTTGCTGCATCAGGTGCTGATCCGTGGAGCGATCAGAACTTCTGCTGGTACTTCATGTAGACGAAGCGACCGATGTCGAAGCCACCGTAGTACGAGTAGCCCGAGTTCGGCTGGGCGTATGCCGGCGCAGCCCAATGGTCGAACACGTTGTTGGCACCGATGGCCACCGACGCATTCCACGGCAGGGTGTAGGCAACCTGCAGGTCGTGGAAGGTGTTGGAGCCCAGCTCGTTCTGCGCCAGGATCTGACCGGCAGTGTCCGGAGCGCTGAAGTTCGGCAGGGTGCAGCGGTCGTCGAAGAAGCACTCTTCCTTGGTACCGGAGTAGTAACGCGCGGTCCAGGTCACCGACAGGTTGTCCAGCTGCCAGTTGATCGTAGCGTTCGAGCGCAGGCGGAAGTTGCCGCCGAAGCCGTTCTGCTGGGTCGGCGGGTTGTCCGAGTTGTCCTGCTTGATTTCGCTCTTGACCACGTAGCTGTTCTGCAGCGAGGTGGTGAAGTTGCCGAAGCTGGTCTCGAAGCGGTAGTTCAGGTCGAAGTCGAAGCCTTCCACTTCCTGGTAACCGGCGTTGCGCAGGCCGAAGTTCAGGGCCGTGATGTTACCCGCAGCGTTACGGCTGAACCCGACGCAGCGCGACTCGATGCCACGCAGGTAGCAGTCATTGAGCAGGTCGGTCGGCGTRTCGGCAACGATGGTGTTGTCGATGCGGATGTTCCACCAGTCCAGCGAGGTGTTGAAGCCGGTGAGGAACTCCGGGCTCCAGACCACGCCCAAGGTCTTGGACTTGGAGGTTTCCGGGGTCAGCTCCGGGCTCGAGCCGGTGACGAACGGCACGTTGGTCTGCTCACCCGGGCCCGGGGAAACGGTGGTGCCCGAGGAATCGAGCTGGCGGAAGCCCGCCGGCACGTCCTGGAGGCAGCGCGCGTTGCCGCCCGCCGGACCGTACGAGGTATCGCACGGATCGGTGTAGTCCTCGAAGGTCTGCGAGATACCGCCGTACAGATCGGCCACGGTCGGGGCGCGGAAGCCTTCCGACCAAGTACCACGGATCAGCAGCTGGTCGATCGGCTTCCACTTCAGGCCGAACTTGCTGTTGAGCGTGTCACCGAAGGTGTCGTAATCCGAGTAACGGGTCGCGGCGGTGACGGTCAGTTCCTTGGCGAACGGCAGGTCGGCCAGGATCGGCACCTGCAGTTCCAGGTAGACCTCGTTGAGGTTGTAACCGCCCGCGGTCGGGCCGGAAGCCAGATCGGTGGAGATACCGGTCTGGGCCAGCGCGTCCGGCGAGAACGAGCCGCTTTCTTCGCGACGCTCGATGCCCAGGGCAACGCCCAGGTCACCGGCCGGCAGGGTCAGCACGCTGCCGGAGATGTTGGCGAAGTAGTTCTTGGTGACGGTCTTGGAGACGGCCTGGCCCGGCTGGTACAGATAGGCCTGCACGTTCGGGTCGGACAGGCTGTTGGGCGAGTTGTAACCGTCCGGGATCAGCGGGTTCCACGGGGTGCATGCCCCCGGGCCGGAGCCGACCGGGATCGGAACCGCGTCGGTGGGGGTGCCGCACTGGTACTGGCCGTTCGCGTTGAGGAACGACGGACCGGTGGCCCGGCCAACCGCGTAGGTGTTCAGGTTACCCGTGCTGATCTGGGTGCCCTTGTTCTGGTTGTACAGGTAGCCCGCTTCCCAGTCCCAGTACTTCTCACCGGTCTGGAAGGAGCCGCTGAACACGCCAGTGAAGCGGGTGGTGGTCAGGTTGTTCTGCACCTGGCGCGGCACTTCCCAGCCGCGGCGGACATAGTCGATGTCCTCGCCAACCGGGTTGAACACGCTGTCGGCCGAGAGGCCCACTTCGCTGAGCGGGAAATTGGCGCTGGCAAACGGATAACCGGCGTTCTGGGCGAACGACTCGCGGTCKGTGTACATCACGCTGGTGTCGAAGCGCACGTTGTCGGTGAAGTCGAACGTGCCGTTCAAGAAGGCCGACTTGCGCTTGATGCCGCTGTACACGGTCGAGGCCAGCGCCGGGTTGGAGACATCGGTGCCGTTGATCGGACGGTAGCTGGCAAAGTCGGTCGGATCCAGGCCGGCGACGTCACGACGCAGGGTGTAGTTGGTGCCGTTGTAGAGGAAGCGGCCCCACTGCGAGGTACCGGACAGGCCGCCCGGACGCGGGTCGCTCTTCTCGCCGGTCGGGAAGCGGTCGCGGGAGAACCAGCGGTCCTTGGCCCACACCGGATCTTCGTTGGTGTATTCGACGCCGGCGGTCAGCGAGCCGCGCTCACCACGGAAGCCCATGATGAAGTCGTAGTTCTCGCGCTTGCCATCGCCCTGATCCCACTGGCCGATGTAGACGTTGGCTTCGGCGCCTTCGAAGTTCTTGCGGGTGATGATGTTGATCACGCCGGCGATGGCGTCCGAGCCGTAGATGGTGGATGCGCCGTCCTTCAGCACTTCGATGCGTTCGACCATGGCCGACGGAATCGAGGCGACGTCCTGCAGGCCATCGTTGGTGATGCCCAGGCGACGACCGTCGACCAGGACCAGGGTGCGGTTGGCACCGAGGTTGCGCAGGTCGATGTAGTAACCACCGACGGCTTCACCCGAGCTCAGCGGCGAGGTGCGGCTGATGGCCGGGGAACCGGCGGTCGGAATGTTCTGCAGGATGTCGGCGACCGACTTGAAGCCCTGCTGCTGGATCTGGTCACGGGTGATGGTCAGGACCGGCTGTGCGGTTTCGGTATCGACCTGGCGGATGCGCGAACCGGTGACCTCGATGCGATCGAGGTTGGTCGGGCTGCCCGACTCCTGTGCCTGTGCAGTGGCGACGCCGGCGCTCGCGACCAGCGCGACCACGACCGCATCACGCAGCTTGTTGGACTTGAAATTCATTGGCTCTCTCTCTCCAAGGGAATCTTGGGTATTCACTAGGGTGTGTTTGCCTGCGGCGGCACCAAAGAAGCGGCGCCAAGCACCACGAGGCTGACTCGATAGTAACTGCGGATTCCAAAGAATTAAAGTAGCGTTAATACAGCTTGTGCGTGGCCTGTCGTTGAAAAAATGCCTTCCAAATCAATTACATCTTGATTTGGCTGCCTTATTTTTGTCTCGATGGTTAAGATAAGGTGAAGAAAATAGTTGCAATTGATTTGTCACCATTTGTRTCAATCGGTTTCGAGTCGCATCAGCGAGGTGGCGCATCACGCCCGGTTTCTGACCGTTCATGAGACACAAGATGTGCAACGTCTTCGGCGATCCGTCTGCTGGGAGGCGGCACCACTGGAACAAAAAAAGGCGCGCCGTGGCGGGCGCGCCTTTCGAAACATCCACCCGCGCCAGGCGCTGGGGGATCAGAGATCCTGTTCGTAGCGGACGTAGGGCACGGTGCCTTCGTCGGTGCTCTCGTTGCGCGGGGCGAAGGGATTCTTGCCGCGGGTGATCACGTTCTCGGCACCGACGGTGAGCTGACCGCTCCACGGGGTGCGCCAGGTCAGGCCGACGCCGAGGCCTTCCCACTTGCCGGGCTGCCCGGGCACATCGACCACGCGGCCGATGATGTTGCCGCTGAAATTGCCGTAGCCGGCACCGATGGTCAGGCTCTTGCTGTCCCAGCGGTCGACCAGCGCCGGGGAGGCATCGGACAGCGGAACCAGGCGTGCCTTGGCATAGGTGCCGCCGATCGACACAAAGCCTTCGCGACCGATGTTCTTCTGGCCGAACACGGTCAGGTCGTTCTGCTCGGCGCGCAGCGCCGGCGACTTGTTGGGACCGGCCAGCCACGCGGGCAGGGTATCGCGGCCGCTGCCGGCGGTGATGCCCAGGCGTCCGCCAGGACGGTTGAATGCAGCGGTGCCACTGACCCGGCGGCTGAGCGAGCTGTCTTCATCGTCCCCCAGGCTGGCCAACATGCAATGACTGGCCAGGCCGCTGATGCTGGTGCCGCGGCTGCTGTTGCAGAGCAGGCCCAGCGAATCGCCGGAGGACAGCCCGAAGGCGGCGTCCAGCGAGCTGCGGCCGAAATGCCAGCGTGCGCCGACCGCCTGTTCGCCGGTCGGTTCCAGGTACAGCAGGGCCTCGACCTTGCCGCTGCCCTTGTTCCAGATCGGCAGCACGGTGCTGTCCTGGCGCGGCTTGTTCTGCGCATGCGCGCCCGTTATCGCAGCGAGGGCGATCACAAGGGCCAGCGGTAGACGCAGAAGGGAGCGCATGGGAATTCTCAGACAGCAGCGGTGAGCACAAGTTCCCGCCGAAGCGGGACACTGATCCTAGGGCGTTTATGATTTCTTAACAAGTCTTCGTTCTCCCCAGAACAAAACTCGTGCGGCAATTACTGAAGCCGTTCAGGTGCCGGCGAGGAAACACCGGTATCGCTGAACAGTATGGCCAGTTCCGTCAAGGGAAAGTGATACTCGCGTCCGCAGAATTCGCAACGCACGTCAATCGCGCCGGTGGGTTCGGCCGCGGCGCGGGCTTCCACCTCGCCCAGCGATTCCAGCATGCCCTCCACCCGCTCGCGCGAGCAGGAGCAGTCGAAGCGCAGCGGGCGTTCGCCCAGCAGTTCCGGCGCTTCTTCATGGAAGAGGCGGTGCAGCAGTTCATTGCCGGCCACTTCAAGCAGTTCCTGCTTGCCCAGCGTCTCGAACAGGGCGCTGGCGCGCGACCAGCCGTCGTGGTCGCCCTCGTCGCCGGGCAGCTTCTGCAGCAGCAGGCCGGCGGCGTGTTCGCCGTCGGCGGCCAGCAGCAATCGCGTGGGCAGCTGTTCGGACTGACGGAAGTAATCTTCGAAGGCTTCGTCAAGGCCGGAGGCGGTGAGCCCGACCAGGCTCTGGTAGCGCTGCGGTTCGCGCGGGTCCAGGCCCRGGTTCTCGATGGTGATGGCCAGCAGCGCATCCTCGCCCAGCGAGGTCAGATCGCGCGGCGCATCGCCACCGCCGTCGGCCAGTTGCACGATGCCGCGCAGGGTACCGGCGGCCGTGCATTCGGCGAACAGGGTGCGCATGGGGGTGTTGCTGCGCAGCTGGATCGACAGGCGCCCGTCGACCTTGGTGTGCCCGGTGAACAGCGCCGAGGCGACGCTGGCCTCGCCGAGAAGTTCAGCGGCGGTCGGCGGGTACACGGCATGGGACAGGATCTCGCGCCAGGTCGCATCGAGGTGCACGTGCACGCCGCGGACGCCGGCAGCGGGAAGCAGGAAACGGACAAGGGTGTCGGATTGGGCGGTCATCGGCTCGGTGGCTGCGCTTATAGAGGGGCGGTTGCCGGATAATGCGCCGACAACCGTGCAAGCAAAGGATGCACCACTGATGGGGGCAGAGCGCAGCAATCTCAAGGCCGGACCGGGCCTGGAACCGTCACGCCCGCGGCGTTGGCACTGGAAGCGGTTGCTGTGGCTGCCGGTGCTGTTTGCCGCCTTCAGTGTGCTGCAGGTGCTGGTGCTGCGCTTCATCGATCCGCCGCTGTCCACGGTGATGCTGTGGCGGTACGGCGAGGCGCTGGGCCAGGGCGATTGGGACTACCGCCTGCATTACCAGTGGCGCGACCTGGACCAGATGGCACCGAGCCTGCCGATCTCGCTGGTGGCCGCCGAAGACCAGCGCTTCCCCGAGCACAATGGCTTTGACCTGCAGGCGATCGAGAAGGCGCGCGACCACAACGCCAAGGGGGGGCGCCTGCGCGGGGCCAGCACGATCAGCCAGCAGGTCGCCAAGAATCTGTTCCTGTGGCAGGGCCGCAGCTGGATCCGCAAGGGCCTGGAGGTCTGGTACACGGTGCTGATCGAGGCGCTGTGGCCGAAGTCGCGGATCCTGGAGATGTACGCCAACATTGCCGAGTTCGGCGACGGCATCTATGGCGCGCAGGCGGCGGCCCGGCAGTACTGGGGCAAGGACGCCGCGCGCCTGAGCCCGGCCGAGAGCGCGCGCCTTGCCGCGGTGCTGCCGGCGCCGCGCCGCTACAACGCCAGCAAGCCGGGGCCGTACGTGCAGCGCCGCGCGGCATGGATCCAGCGCCAGGCCCGCCARTTGGGCGGCGGCGCCTATCTGGGCGAGGACTGAATGCCGACCGCTACAATCCCCGCATGACAGCCCAACGCCTGACCCTGGTCATTGCGGCACACAACGAAGCGCTGGTGCTGCCGATGCTGCACCCGCGGCTGCGCGCGGTACTGGACGGGCTGCCCGATATCGAGGGGCGGGTGCTGTATGTCGATGACGGCAGCACCGACACCACGTGGGCGGTGATGCAGGCGCTGGCCGAGGCCGACCCGCGCGTGGGCGTGCTGCGGCTGTCGCGTAACTTCGGCAAGGAAGCGGCACTGACCGCGGGATTGGATTTCGTCGGGGACGGGGCGGCGATGATCCTCGACGCCGATGGCCAGGATCCGCCCGAACTGATTCMCGAGTTCGTCGCCTTGTGGCAGCAGGGCTACGACAACGTGTACGGCACGCGGCTGGTGCGCGACGGCGAAAGCTGGTTCAAGCGCAGTACGGCGGCGGCGTTCTACCGGGTGATCGGGCGTCTGTCCAAGACCCCGATCCCCGCCGATACCGGCGATTTCCGCCTGTTGTCGTCGCGCGCGCTGGAGGCGCTGGGACAGCTGCGTGAACGCCACCGGTTCATGAAGGGGCTGTTCGGCTGGGTCGGCTTCCGGCGCAAGGCGCTGCCCTACCACCGGCATGCGCGGTTGGTGGGGGAGAGCAAGTTCGGGCTGTGGAAGCTGTGGAATTTCGCGCTGGAAGGGATCACCGGTTTTTCGACCGCGCCCTTGCGGGTGACGACGTACCTGGGACTGGCCGCGGCCGGCTTCGCTTTCCTGTTCGCACTGTGGATCGTGGGCAAGGCGGCGCTGTACGGGGACCGGGTGGCGGGCTGGCCGACGATGATGGTCGTGATCCTGTTCCTGGGCGGCGTGCAGTTGATCGCACTGGGCCTCATCGGGGAATACCTGGGGCGGCTGTACGAGGAGTCCAAGCAGCGTCCGCTGTACCTGGTTGACACTTGGCAGGCGCCGTTCGTGGCAGACTCGGGCCTGCATCCCATCAGTGGAGAGCAGCGAGATGACCACGGTACGACAGCTGTTGGAAGGCAAGTCCCCTGAGGTTTTCGCGGTACCCCCGGACGCGGCGGTGATCGACGCGATCCGGCTGATGGCCGACAAGGGCATCGGGGCGGTGGTGGTGATGGAGGGCCGGCAACTGGTCGGGATCCTCTCCGAGCGCGATTACGCGCGCAAGATCGTGCTGCACGAGCGCTCTTCGCGGACGACGCGGGTGAGCGACATCATGACCGCGAAGGTGGTGACGGTGGCCTTGGCCGAGCAGGTCGAGCATTGCCTGCAGCTGGTGACCGATTACCGCATCCGGCACCTGCCGGTGGTCGATGCTGGCAGCGTGGTCGGGGTGATCTCGATCGGCGATCTGGTCAAGTCGGTGATCGATGAGCAGGCGCAGAAGCTGGATCAGCTGCAGCAGTACATCGTGGCGGGGTGAAGCGGTTACGCGCCTGTTGTCCGCGCTCTTTCCCATGCGCTAGGAGGCTCGGCGGTCGGTGGGTCGGGCGCTGGGCCCGCATGCCCTTTCCGGCGACGCCCCCGGCGTCGGCCTGCGGCCGCCACCTCCTCCTTTATTTCGCCTCCAAGCGCATGCGGGCCCCGCGCCC
>NZ_JBFULO010000037.1:0-17967 GCF_054049855.1 Stenotrophomonas sp. P5_B8
GCTCTTCATGTGCCCGGACGGAGGTGCCTGGAGCCGGCCAGCGGCCGGCACTACCGGCGTCTGCGTTACGCACCTATGCGCTGTCCTGGATTGGAGGCCGCGCCTCGCGCGATGCCGAGCATGGCTCGGCACTACCCGTATTTCCGTTGCGCACGGCCCAGACCGGTGGAAACAGATCGCGACGCTTTTGACGTTGAAACACCGACGCTGTCCCCTTCACCCCCCACCGGCAATAATGGGTCGCCCCACACCCTGAGCCCGCATGACTGCCCGAGAATCCCGCCTCAGCCGCCTGTGGGCGCATGAAAAGGCCAGCTATGGCCTGCGTGTGTTCATCGCGCTGTCGGTGGCCATGGGCATCTGCTGGCACCTGGACCAGTTGCCCGCGCTGCCCGGCGTCTTCCTCGGCATCATCGCCAGCGCCATTGCCGAAACCGACGACAACTGGTGGGGCCGCACCAAATCGGTCGCCCTGTCCCTGCTCTGCTTCGTCATCGCCGCCGCTGCCGTGGTCGAATTGTTTGCCTGGCCCTGGCTGTTCATCGCCGCCCTGGCCCTGTCCACCTTCGGCCTCACCCTGCTCGGCGCGCTCGGCGAACGCTACGCCTCCATCGCCCAGGCGACGGTCACCCTGGCCATCTACACCATGATCGCCCTGGAACAGCATGGCGCCAGCGACCGCGCGCAGGCCTTCAGTGCCGTCAGCCACCTGCTCGCCGGCGCGCTCTGGTACGGCCTGCTCTCCATCCTGTGGACCGCCCTGTTCGCCAACCGCCCCATCCGCGAACGCCTCAACCGCCTGTTCCTCGAACTGGGCCGCTACCTGCAGCTCAAGGCCGACCTGTTCGAACCGGTCCGCGATGCCGACCTGCAGAAGCGTCAGCTCGCCCTGGCCGAACAGAACCGCCGCGTCGTCGAGGCGCTGAACATCGCCAAGACCGCCATCCTCGCCCGCTTTGGCCGCTCCGGCCGGCCCGGCGTGCAGTCCGGCCTGTATCTGCGCATGTACTACATGGCCCAGGACTTCCACGAACGCGCCAGCTCCTCGCACTACCCCTACGGCGCGCTCACCGACGCCTTCTTCCACAGCGACGTGCTGTATCGCTGCCAGCGCCTGCTCTCGCTGCAGGGCGAGGCCTGCGCCAACCTTGGCATGGCCATTCGCCTGCGCCGCCCGTTCCAGTACGGCGAACGCACCAAACAGGCCACCGCCGACCTCACCGATTCGCTCACCTGGCTGCGCGCCCAGCACAACCCGCAGTGGCAACGCCTGCTGTCCTCGCTGGAACTGCTCGGCCAGAACCTGCAGAGCATCGAACGGCGGCTGTCCGAAGCGGCCAATTCCGAAGCCACCCTGGACAACGTCGACACCCGCCTGCGCGACACCAACCCGCACACGCTGCGTGAGATGTTCGTACGCATCCGCCAGCAGCTCACCCCCGGCTCGGTGCTGTTCCGCCACGGCCTGCGCATGGCGCTGGCCCTGGTGGTCGGCTTCGCCGCGATCCGCCTGTTCAACGCCCAGAACGGCGGCTGGGTGCTGCTCACCATCGTGTTCGTGTGCCGCCCGCATTTTGGTGCCACCCGCCAACGCCTGGCCCAGCGCATCGCCGGCACCCTGATCGGGCTGGTGCTGACCTGGGCGTTGATGCAGTTGTTCCAGGACCTGCGCATCGAACTGCTGATCGCCCTGCTCTCGGCGCTGCTGTTCTTCTTCACCCGCAGCGACCGCTACCTGGTGGCCTCGGCGGCCATCACGGTGATGGCGCTGACCTGCTTCAACCTGATCGGCGATGGCTACCTGCTGATCTGGCCGCGGCTGGTCGACACCCTGCTCGGCTGCGCGATCGCCGCCGCGGCCGCGTTCCTGATCCTGCCCGACTGGCAGGGCCGGCGGCTGAACCTGGTGATGGCGCGCGTGCTGGCCAACTGCGCGCGCTACCTGGATGCGGTGCTGGGCCAGTACGGCAGCGGCATGCAGGACGACCTGGCCTACCGCATCGCCCGCCGCGACATGCACAACGCCGATGCCGCCCTGTCCACCGCGCTGTCGAACATGCTGCGCGAACCCGGCCACGTGCGCCGCAACCTGGATGCGGGCTTCCGCTTCCTGGCGCTGTCCAACACCCTGCTCGGCCACCTGTCCGCACTCGGTGCGCACCGCACCCAGCTGGACAGCTACGCGCAGGACCCGCAGGCGCTGGCCGGCGGCGAGCGCGTGGAGCAGGCCATGCAGCAGATCGCCGCCGCGCTGGAACAGCGGCAACCGGTGGAGGAAGCCGACAACGACGGCGACCGCGCCCTGGCCGAGCAGCTGGAACAGGTCACCGACGCCATGCCGCCGAAGCTGCAGCTGATCCGCACCCAGATGGGGCTGATGCTGCGCCTGCTGCCCAAGCTGCGCGGCGCCGMCAACGAGGCCGCGCGCACCCTGCGCTGAGTCCTCCCCCACGACACGTTTGCAACACCCGCGTTGCCATGCGCGCGCCCCGATGGGGCGGAGGCACCCGCTGCACGTTGCCGCTACCGCCGCCCGTGCAGACTCCAGGTGCCTTCCCCGCTCAAGGACACGCACATGCAACTGGATCTCTCCGGCAAGACCGCCTTGGTCACCGCCTCCACCGCCGGCATCGGTCACGGCATCGCCCACGGGTTGGCGGCCGCTGGTGCACAGGTGGTGGTCAACGGCCGCAGCCAGGCCTCGGTCGACAAGGCCCTGGCCGCCCTGCGCCAGGCCCTGCCCGACGCCCGCCTGGTGGGCGCGGTCGCCGATCTGTCCGACGCGGCCGGCGTGGACGCCCTGCTGGCCGCGCTGCCGCCGATCGACATCCTGGTCAACAACGCCGGCATCTTCGGCCCACAGGACTTCTTCGAGACCGATGACGCCACCTGGGAAAAGTACTGGCAGACCAACGTGATGTCCGGGGTACGCCTGTCGCGCGCCCTGCTGCCGGCCATGGTCGAGCGCGGCTGGGGTCGGGTGCTGTTCCTGTCCTCCGAATCGGCCCGCAACATTCCCGCCGACATGATCCATTACGGCGTCACCAAGACCGCCCTGCTCGGGCTGTCGCGCGGGCTGGCCAAGCGCGTGGCCGGCAGCGGCGTCACCGTCAATGCGGTACTGCCCGGCCCGACCCTGTCCGATGGCTTCGCCGCGATGATGGAAGACGAGCGCGCACGCACCGGCAAATCGCTGGAAGACCTCGGCCGCGACTTCGTCATGGCCCACCGCCCCAGCTCGGTAATCCAGCGCGCGGCCAGCGTCGAGGAGGTGGCCAACATGGTGGTCTACCTGGCCTCGGCACAGGCCTCGGCTACCTCCGGCGCGGCGCTGCGGGTGGACGGCGGCGTGGTCGACGACATCCTCTGAGCCGGCAGGGCAACGCGCGGGCGGCGCCGCTGCCATCCTGCGCGAACGGCGACAGTGCTAGGCTGCGCCGGTTCGCAAGGAGTTTCCATGTCCGGCCACAGCCAGTTCGCCCTGCTTAAACAGCGTCGTTTCCTGCCGTTCTTCATCGTCCAGTCGCTGGGTGCGTTCAACGACAACATCTACCGGCAGGCGATCATCGGCCTGCTGTTCTTCCTCGGCACGCCGATCGAAGAACGCTCGCTGTACACCAACCTGGCCCCGGCGATCTTCATCCTGCCCTACTTCCTGTTCTCGGCCCTGGCCGGGCAGATCGCAGAGAAGCTGGAGAAGTCGCGCCTGATCGTGATCACCACCACCATGGAGATCGTGATCATGTCGTTGGCCGCGGTCGGCTTCCTCACCGAAAGCATGCCGGTCCTGCTGGTGGCGCTGTTCTGCACCGGCATGCAGTCCACCTTGTTCGGGCCGGTGAAGTACTCGGTGCTGCCCTCGATCCTCAAGCCTGAGGAACTCACCGGCGGTAACGGCCTGGTCGAGATGGGCACCTCGCTGTCGATCCTGACCGGCATGATCGCCGGCGGCCTGATCTTCCAGCTGGCCGGCAGTCACGGCCCGATCGTGGCCGCCACGGCGGTAATTGCCCTGGCCGTGGCTGGCAACCTCACCGCGCGGATGATCCCCAAGGTCGATGCCGGCGCCCCGGACCTGAAGATCAATTGGAACCCGCTGCCCGAATCACTGGCCGTGCTGCGCATGGCCAAGAAGCAGAAGGCGGTCAGCAACGCGATCCTCGGCGTGTCCTGGTTCTGGTTCGTCGGCACCATGTTGACCTCGCAGCTGCCCACCTACGCCGAGGTCAATCTGGGCGGCGGCTCCACGCTGTATATCTTTGCCCTGGCCCTGTTCTCGGTCGGCACCGGCACCGGCTCGCTGCTGTGCGAAAAGCTCTCCGGGCGTACCGTCGAAATCGGGCTGGTGCCGCTGGGCGCCTTCGGCATGACCGCCTTCATGCTCGACCTGTACTTCGCCCGTGCCGGTGAGTCGGCGGCCGCCGGCATKTCGATCCTGCAGTTCGTGCAGCATGCCGGCAGCGTGCGCATCATCATCGACCTGATCGGCATCGGCCTGTTCACCGGTTTCTTCGTGGTGCCGCTGTTCGCGCTGATCCAGAGCCGCACGCCGAAGTCGGAAATGTCGCGCGTGTTCGCCGCGCTCAACATCCAGAACTCCGGCTTCATCGTATTGGCCGCCATGCTCGGCCTGATCACCCAGCGCCTGCTCGGCTGGACAATCCCGCAGCTGTTCCTGGCGCTGGCCATAGCCAATGCGGTGGTGGCGATCTACATCTTCACCATCGTCCCCGAATTCCTGATGCGTTTCCTCAGCTGGGTGATGGTGCGCGGCCTGTACCGATTGCGCCTGCACGGGATCGAGAACAACGTGCCCGACGAGGGCGCTGCGTTGATCGTCTGCAACCACGTCAGCTACATGGACGCGCTGATCCTGTCGGCGACGATCCCGCGCCCGGTGCGCTTTGTCATGTACTACAAGATCTTCAACATCCCGGTGATGCGCTGGATCTTCCGCACGGCCAAGGCGATTCCCATTGCCGGCGCGCGCGAGGACCCGGCGCTGATGCAGGCCGCCTTCGATGAAGTGGACAAGGCGCTGSCCGAGGGCGAACTGGTCTGCATCTTCCCCGAAGGCGCGCTCACCCGCGACGGCGACATGGCCGCGTTCAAATCCGGCGTCGAAAAGATCCTCGAACGGCGCCCGGTGCCGGTGGTGCCGATGGCGCTGCGCGGGATGTGGGCCAGCATGTGGAGCCGTCGCGACACCCGCCTGGGCCGCATGCGCGTCCCGCGCCGCTTCCGCGCCCATATCGAGGTGGCTGCCGCGCCGGCCGTACCCGGTCGGACCGCCACCGCCGAGGCGCTGGAACAGCAGGTCCGCCAACTCCGCGGGGAAAACGGCTGAGACACTGTGCGGTAGGGATGTAAACGCATACATCCAGCGGCCCATCGGGTAGATTAGCGCCCGGGAAAGCACATCCGCGTAGGCCAGCGCGGGCAGCGGTCGATGCCACTGAGGCATTGACTGCACAAAACCATGATGTCGCCGTCGCATGTGTGCCGTTCACCACGCTCCAACCGAGTCAAACCCACCCTAAAAAATGGAGTTTTCCAAATGAACGCCACTGCTCCGCAGATTCCGAACCACCTGGTCTGGGCCATCCTGGCTACCCTGTTCTGCTGCCTGCCCGGCGGCATCGTCTCCATCGTGTACGCCGCCCAGGTCAACGGCAAGATCGCCGCCGGTGACATCGCCGGCGCGCGCGACTCTTCGGACAAGGCGAAGAAGTGGGCGATGTGGTCGGCCATTGCTGGCGTCGTCGGTCTGGTGCTGTATTTCGTGCTGGTGATGGCGATGGGCGGCATTGGCGCGCTGAGCAACAGCAGCTACTGATGCGTGCCCGGACGGCCTGGCGGCGGAACTCCCACCGGTTCCGCCGCCAGGCCGTTCCACTGTCATGACCCCGCAATCGCGCGCCACCCTCGTCCGTTGGACCCCGACCGCCGCCGTCGCGGGCCTCGCCGTGGGCGCGGTGATCCTCCTGCGCAACGTCAATCCGTACGCGCAGCACAGTGCTCTGCCGGGCTGTCCCCTGTATGCATTGACGGGCCTGTATTGCCCGGGCTGCGGCAGCACCCGCTGCCTCTACTCGCTGGTCCACCTGGACTGGCACGGCGCCCTGGCAATGAATCCCCTGCTGGTGACTGCCCTGCCATTCTTGCTGTTGATGCTGCTGCACGGCGCCGGGGTGCGCATGCGTTGGCTCAACCCGGTGATGCGCGTGCTGGCCAGCCCAGTGTTCTGGCTGGTCCTGCTGGTGGGCTATGCCGTGCTCAGAAACCTGCCGTGGGCGCCATTCTCCTGGCTCGCGCCCGGTTGAGCAGGCGCGCCGGCTGAAACAGCACGGGTTCCCATATCGGTTAGATTACCGCCCAGTGCGGCCGATCCGCGCCATGCACCCCACCCCAAGAACATGGAGTTTGCCCAATGAATGCCACTGCCCCGCTGCCGCCAGCCTCCGGTACCGTTCCGAACTACCTGATCTGGTCGATCGTCGTCACCGTGCTGGCCTTCTTCATGTGCTGCGTGTCGTGCCTGAGCTTCCCGGCGATCGCTACCGGCATCGTGGCCATCGTGTTCGCCAACAAGGTCAACACGTTGCTCAACCAGGGCGACCTGGTCGCTGCGCGCCAGGCATCCAAGAACGCCAAGATCTGGGCCTGGGTCACCACCGGCATCCTGATCGCTTCCACGCTGTTCTCGGTCATCTGGCTGGCCTTCGTCGGCGTCGACGGCTACATGGAGCAGATCCAGCAGTTCCAGCAGCAGATGGAAAGCAGCCACTGATGACGCTGCTGCACGGCAAGCGCTGGTTGCTGGCCGCGCTCCCCCCGGTGGCGATCGCCACCGGGGCGGGGATCTGGGCCTTGCGCCATTTCGATCCCAACGCCGCCAACAGCCCGTTCCCGCCGTGCAGCTTCTTTGCCGTCACCGGTTATTACTGCATCGGCTGCGGACTGACGCGGGCGCTGCACGCGCTGGTCCACGGCGATGTGCTCACCGCGCTGTCGATGAATCCCCTGGCGATGGTGATGCTGGCCATCGCACCGCTGGTGCTGGGCTGGGCACTCGGYTGGCGTCCGCACTGGATGCAGCCGTTGATATCCCTGTTGATGAAGCCTGCCTTCTGGCTGACCCTGTTGCCGCTGTACTGGATCGCGCGCAACCTGCCGTGGGTTCCGTTTACCTGGCTCGCACCGGGCTGATCGCCCCAGCGTCGTGACGACCGCTCAGGTCACCCAGCCGGCAATCACCAGCAGCGCCAGCGCGGCCATCCACAGCAACAGCATCCGCCACACCAGGCTCATCGCATCGCGCAGTTCCGGCAGGCGGCGCCACACCGGCACCATGCCCGCATCGCTGTAATCGTGCGCGTCTTCGCGCAGCTCCGCGCTCACGCTGGCACGCGCCACCGCACCCAGAAACACCGTCGAGCCCGCCCACTGGTTGCCGTGCGCCTGTCGCCACGCCTTGTAGGCCGTATCGAAATTGCCCACCAACGCCATCGACAGCGACATCAGCTGCGCCACCGGCCATTCCAGCCAGCCCAGTACGATGCGCGCCCCGGCCATGCAGTCCACTGTCGCCAGCGAACGCATCGGGCCCACCGCCAGCAACGCCAGCAGCCGATACGCCAACGCACCCACCGGCCCCAGCAACAGAAACCAGAACAGCACCGCGAACCAGCGCCGCAGCGCATTGAGCACCGTCGCCTCGACCAAGGACGGCACGTCCTCGTGCAGGCTGCCACCGGCCGATTGCAGCTGCGCGATCGCCACGTGTCGGGTCGGGGCATCATCGGCATCGATCACCGCCTCGACATCACGGTCCAGATCGCGCGGGCCCCAGCAGATCACCAGCGTGGCCACGCCCAGCAGCAGCGAGGGCAGGCCGAACAGGCGGCCGTGCAGCGCCCACTGCACCAGCAGGAGCAGCAGCACCCACGGCAGCAGCGCCACGATCCAGCCCTGGCGGCCACGCCAGAAGCCCGAGGGTGCCGCGTGCACGTCCAGCCATTGCAGCCAGCGCCGGTACAGTCCGAAGCGGCGCAGCGCCACCGCCGCGACAGGCGCGACATGGCCGAGGGCCAAGGCGACCAGCACGGCGACGAGGGTGGTGAACATGTAAGCCTCCGGCGCGGTTTCTGGCCGCTACTATGCCCTGCGGCCCGGCAATTCCCCGGGGCCGTTGGTAATGTACGCCGTCACGTGTTCAGCCAGCGGCAACGCCGGCTCGCGATCAGCCCACCTGCTGGCGGTACCAGTGTTCGATCAGGCTGCGCGAGATCGAAATCGGTGGCGACAGGCGGATGCCCTGTCCGTCGTCTTCGACATCCCGGGCCAGCGCCGCGCCCACTTCCTCGGCGGTGAACCAGCGGGCATCTTCCAGTTCACCGTTCACCGTCGGCACGTCGTCCTCGGCGGTGGCGGCAAAGCCCAGCATCAGTGCGCCGGGGAACGGCCACGGCTGGGTGCCCAGGTAGCGGCATTCGCGTACGCGCACCTTGCTCTCTTCGAAGACTTCACGCACCACGGTCTGTTCCAGCGACTCGCCCGGTTCGACGAACCCGGCCAGCACCGAGTAGCGGCGCGGCGCCCAGTTGGCCTGGCGCCCGAGCAGCAGGCGCCCGTTGTTTTCCACCGCCACGATCACCGCCGGGTCCACCCGTGGGTAATGCTCGGTGCCGCATTGCGCGCACCGGCCGACGAAGCCGCCGCGCGAGAAGGTGACCGCACCGCCGCAGACGCCGCAGAAGCGCGTGCGCGAGTGCCAGTAGGACATGCCGCGTGCGTAGCAGAACGCACTGGCATCGGCGGCCGACCACGTCGTGGCCGATTCACGAAGGTCCACCCGTTGCGGGGCGGTGACATCCAGGGCGGATGCTTCCAGCGAGAACCAGGCGCGTTCGGCGCGCAGGCCCAGGAAGATCGCGGTCCCCGGCCCCCCGCCCACCTGCGCGCCGGTCAGCGGCAGGGGCTGGCCATCGTCCCCGGCCAGCGCGCGGCCGTCCTGGTCCATGACCAGCACATGCGCATCGGGCCACAGGCGTGCCAACGCGTCGGCGTCATCACGCAGCGTATCGGCACGTTCGAGGGGTTCGGTGGTGAAGGCGAAACCGGACAGCGGCGAAGAAAATCTCGACATACGCAAAGCCTGCCCAACTTCGACGACAGTGGCAAGCACCGGCCCACCCGTCGGGTCGCCGGTGCCGCCCGATCACATGCTGAAACTGCTGCCGCAGCCGCAGGTGGTCTTGGCGTTCGGATTGCGGATCACGAACTGCGCGCCGGTCAGGCTCTCGGTGTAATCGACCTCGGCGCCCATGAGGTACTGCAGGCTCAGCGGATCGACCAGCAGAGTGACTCCGTTGGTGTCCACGGCCAGGTCGTCCTCGGCACGGTTCTCATCGAACTCGAAGCCGTACTGGAAGCCCGAGCAGCCACCGCCCTGGATATAGACGCGCAGGGCAAGCGAGGTACTGGCCTCGTCCTGGATCAGTTCCTTCACTTTGGCCGCAGCGGCCTCGGTGAAGTTCAGGGGACGGTCCAGCGACTGGTAGTTCGGCGCGGGCGCGGGGGCGCCGGGCAGGGAAACAAGCGTGCTCATGTCCCCAGCATGGGGGCGCATGAGCACGCTTTCAAGCGATTGCCCGTTCAGGCCATCGCGTCGGCAAGCTTCTTGCGGGCGCTGCTGTCCTTGCCCTTGTCGGCGTTTTCATCGGCCGGCGGCGGCAGGGCCATCTGGGCGTTGCCGTGGATCAGGCGACCGGTCAGCTGGGCCCCGGCGTTCATTTCCACCACCTGATAGTGGATGTTGCCGGTCACCCGCGCGGTCGGGGTCAGCTCGACCTTCTCGCTGGCGTGCACATCCCCGTCCAGGCGGCCGCTGATGACCACCACCTGGGCACGGATCTCACCCTCGATGCTGCCCTGCTCGGCCAGCGTCAGGGTGGCATTGGCTGCGCCGTCGGCGGCGATCACCTTGCCCAGGATGGTGCCTTCCACGTACAGGCCCCCACTGAATTCCACATCACCGCGGATCACCACCTGCGCGCCGATCAGCGCGTCCACGACCAGATGTCCGTCGCGGTTGGATTTATTGCTGCCAAACATGGGCTTACTCCCCTTCTTTTGCCGATGGTGCAGCCGGTGCGCCGGCCTGCTTCCAATCAAAAACCTGGGTGGCGCCCCCCGCGCCCGATCCCAGCGTGACCCGCACACGTTGCGGGGTGAAGTCTTTCGGCAGGATGATGCTGCCGGTGAGCTGCTGGAAGTACCGGAAGGAATAGTCCTGGCCCGGTACCTTGGTGCGCTGGTGCAGCTCGTCCCAGCTGACCGAGGTCAGCTTGCCGCCTTTGACGCCTTCTACGGTGAAACGCATCTGGCCCTGGCTGATCGCGCCACGGTTCAGGTTCTGGGTGAGCACCACCGCGTACTGCCAGGTGCCGCCGGTTTCCGGGGCAAACTCGACCGAATGGGTGTTCAGGCCCTTGCGCTGGCTGGTCGCCCCGACCAGACGCTCGTAGAAGGCCACGTCCGCGCGCAGCCCGGCGATCTCTTCATCGCGCTCGCCCAGCGAGGTCTGCACTTCATTGTTGGCCGCGCGGCTGATGCGGTCGGAGGCCTGCAGCGTGGCCTGGCGCTGCTGCAGTTCCACCACCTGCTTGTTGAGCGCGTCCGCGTGCGCCTGTGCGGCGTCCAGCTGCTTGCCCACGTCGCCGCCGGGGCCGGCGGTCCAGCGGCCGACCAGCACCGCCACGATCAAGGTGACCAGCCACACCCCGGCCAGGATGGCCAGGCGACGGCGATCGGGCGCGGGCGCGTTGCCGGGCCGGCGGATCTGGATACGGGACGGTGTGGGGTTGCTCATGGCGGATGTCCGCGGCAGCGCCCAAGGCGATACCGGCACGGCCTCTGTCGGAACGATCGACTGGTTAGTGTAAGTCAGGGTCGGCCCATTTCACGCGCCCCGGGGCGTGGCCGGCGGTGGCGTTCATCGACGTCATCCCCGATAGTGTGGGCCTGTGCACACTTTGCAGGCGGAGCGCATCCCATGACCGAAGCCCATCTGTTCGTCATCGGCATCCTGCTGGCCTGGCTGGCCGGCATCCGCGCGTACCTGACCGTATTCGGCGTGGGCCTGGCCGGGCTGCTCGGCTGGGTCGATCTGCCGCCGGCGCTGCAGGCCACCCAATCCTGGTGGGTGCTGGGCACCTCGGCGGTGCTGGCCATCGCCGAGTTCTTCGCCGACAAGATCCCCGGGGTGGATTCGGTCTGGGACCTGGTCCAGACCCTGGCACGGGTCCCGGCTGGCGCCTTCCTGGCCGCGGCCACGTTGTCGCCCAGCGGCGAGCTCAGCGGCACCGCGCTGGTCGCCGGCGCCGGGGTGGCACTGGCCAGCCATGGATTGAAGTCCGGCACCCGCGCCCTGCTCAATACCTCGCCCGAACCGGCCAGCAACTGGATGGCCTCGGCCGCCGAGGACACGGTGGTGGTCGGCGGGCTGGCGCTGGCACTGGCGCATCCGTGGCTGGCCCTGATCGTGGTGATCGGCTGCAGCCTGGCCGGCGCGCTGGTGGTGTGGCTGGTCTGGCGCACCTTGTGGAAAGGCATGCGCTGGCTGCTCGGGCAGGCCAGCCCAGCGCCGGATGTACTGACGAACCGCGACGTGCTGCCACCGTAAACCGGAGCACGCACGGCATAATTGCGCCGCAGACTGGGAGTACTGATGGCCGTCACCGAAAACGTTGTTGCATCCGCCCGCGCCACGCGCGCTGAAACCCCGCCGGCCGACCATTGGCAGCGCTGGGTCGGGACGCCCGCGCCCGTCGCGGCGCCGAGCAACGTGGTGCCGCTCACCGCTGCCATTGCCGTTGCACCGATGCCGCCGCCGATGCCGCCCCTGCCCGCTCTGGAAACGTCCCAACCGGACGACGGCGCCACGCCGCTGGCCCTGGATGCACCGTATCGGGTACTGATCGTTGAAGACGACCGCTCGCAGGCCCTGTTCGCGCAGAGCGTGCTTCACGGCGCCGGGATGGAAGCCATCGTGCACAGCGATGCCGAAGGCGTGCAGCAGGCGATCGCCGAGAACCGCCCCGACCTGATCCTGATGGACCTGCACCTGCCCGGCCTGGACGGCATGCGCCTGACCGCGCTGATCCGCCAGCAACCGGGTCAGCAGCTGCTGCCGATCGTGTTCCTCAGCGGGGACCCGGATCCGGAGCGCCAGTTCGAAGTGCTCGACAGCGGCGCCGACGATTTCCTCAGCAAGCCGATCCGTCCGCGCCACCTGATCGCCGCCGTGTCCAACCGGATTCGCCGCGCCCGTGCGCAGGCCGCCTCGCAGCCCGGCGCGCACGGCGCCCCGGCGATGAACAATCCCGAGACCGGCCTGCCCACCCGTCACCACGTGATGCAGCAGTTGGCCGCGTCGCTGGCGCACCGCGATCACGGCGGGCTGTTCTTCATCGAAGTGGCCAGTGCGCTGGGCCTGCGCGAACGCTACGGCTATGCCGCGTTCGAGCGGCTGATGGTGCAGGCCGCGCAGCGCCTGGCCGATGCAGCGCAGCCGCACCTGCTGGCGCGCTTGAACGACAACAGCTTCCTGGTGCTGGCGCGTGGCGTCGACGAGGAAAGCCTGGACAAGATGGCCCAGCACCTGCGCGAGCAGCTGTCCGCGCGCGCGTTCGTGATCCGCGATGACGAATCGGTGCACCTGCGCGGGGTGGTCGGGCATGCGCAGCTGTCGCTGGGCTTCAGCGATGCCGGCACCGCGCTGGAAGCGGTCGAGCGCACCACGCTGCAGGCCCGGCTGCTCAGCGCCGGCGTGGCCGCGCACGTGCGCCGCGAGGATGTCGCCGCACAGGAACACCTGGCCCTGCTGGAAGGCCAGCTCGAACTGGCCTACCAGCCGATCGTGGCCGTGGCCGGTGGCGACACCGCGCAGTACCAGGTGCTGCTGCGGCTGCGCCAGGCCGATGGCAGCGTGCTCACTGCCGGCCAGGTGATTCCCGCCGCCGAAGCGGCCGGGCGCATCGCCGACCTGGACCAGCAGGTCCTCGATCACGCCCTCGGGCTGCTCGATCTCTACCGCCACGCCACCCAGCCGTTGCATCTGTTCGTGTCGCAGTCGCTGCGCACGCTGGCGCGCGACGCCTTCGCCGACTGGCTGCTGGAATCGCTGGAACGTCGCCAGATCCCCGGCAGCGCGGTGGTCATCGACGTACGCCTGCCCGACGCGCTGATCCACACCGTCACCCTGCAGCAGTTCTGCGCGCGCATGAGCGCGGTGGGCGTGCGCTTCTGCCTGAGCCAGTTCGAGCCGGGCAGCGACGCCAACGCGCTACTGACCCAGCTTCCACTCACGTATGTGCGCATGGCAGCCCGCTTCTCCAGCGCCCATGCCAACCAGCACACCCGCGACGAGCTGCGCGCGGCGATCGAAAACGCGCACCGCGCCGGGCTGCAGATCATTGGCCAGCAGATTGAAGATCCGCAGGCTGCCGCCGCGATGTGGATGGGCGGGGTCGACTTCATCCAGGGCAACATGGTGCAGTCGGCGGGCAGTGAACTGAACTTCGACTTCCACAACGCGGTGTTGTGAGCATGACGACCCACGGACGGGTTCCACGCGCACTCTGGCTGGCAGCGATGGCCGCCGCCGTTGCAGGCACGGCCGCGATCCTGGCCGCCCTCGGCAGCCGCGGGCCGTGGCCGCTCATCGCCGCCGCCGCTGCCGTGCTGGCGATGATCGCCAGCCTGACCTGCGTGCAGCACTGGCGCGACACCCAGCAGCGGCTGCAACAGCTGCAGCGGCGCGGCGATGCGCTGGCCCGCGAGCGCGACCAGCTGCAGCACGCGGTGCAGCAGCAGGATGTACTGGAGCAGGAACTGCTGCGCGCCAAGCAGGCGGCCGAAGCCGCCGCGCTGGCCAAGGGCGAGTTCCTCGCCACCATGAGCCACGAAATCCGCACCCCGCTCAACGGCATCCTGCCAATGCTGGACCTGATCGCAGGCGGCCAGCTCGGCAACGACCAGCGCCAGATGCTGCAGACCGCCACGGTCAGCTCGCAGCAGCTGCTGCGCATCGTCGATGACATCCTCGATTACTCCCGTCTGGAGGCCAAGGGCCTGGACCTGGAGATCACCACCTTCAACCTGCGCGAACTGCTCGAAGGCCTGGTCCAGCTGATGCAGCGCACCGCCGATCCCAAGGCGCTGATGCTGTCGCTGGAACTGGACCCGGCGGTGCGGCTGTCGGTGCGGGGCGATCCGGTGCGGCTGCGCCAGGTGCTGGGCAACCTGCTCGTCAACGCGATCAAGTTCACCGAGCGCGGCCAGATCCGCGTGCGCGTGCAGCGCCAGGGCGAAACCAGCGCGCAGCATCAGTTGCGCTTCGAGGTCATCGACACCGGCATCGGCATCGACGCGGCCCTGCAGTCGCGCCTGTTCCAGTCCTTCAGCCAGGCCGATGCGTCCACCACGCGCATCTACGGCGGTACCGGGCTGGGGCTGGCGATCTGCAAACGCATCATCGACCTGATGCACGGACGCATCGGCGTCACCTCCACGCCAGGCCAGGGCGCCACGTTCTGGTTCGAGATTCCGCTGTTGAAAGTGATCGGCGACCTGCCCACGCTCGGCAGCGGCATCGGCACCACCCGCGCCCTGCTGGTCAGCACCGATGCACCGTTGGCCGCGCGCCTGGAACGCGTGCTGGAGCACCACGACGTGCGCCTGCACGTCGTGGACAGCGCCTCGACCGCACTGGACATCCTGCGCGCGCCGCAGCGCCCCGGCATCGAACCGGCGTTGACCTGGGTGATCGCCGACACCGACGCGCTGCGCCACGGCGCCATCGCGTTGCACCGGGCGGTCCTGCGCGACGCACGCGATCCCATCCCCAAACTGCTGTGGCTGCAGGGCAAGGACGCGCTGGCACCGGTGCTGCTCGGCGATGCGCTGGCGTTGCCACGCGACGCCGCCGACAGCGAGCTGCATGCGCTGCTGCGTCCCGCCAGCGCGCCCGCGCGCCCCGCGCCGCTGCTGGCTGATGTCGAGGCCGATGCAGGTCGCGAGCCGTCGCCACAGCTGGGCCTGCGCGTGCTGCTGGTGGAAGACAACAGCGTCAACCTGGCCGTCGCCCAACGCTTGTTGCAGGTGCTGGGGTGCAGCGTGGTGACCGCCAACGATGGCGAGCAGGCATTGCAACGCCTGGATACCCAGCGCTTCGACCTGGTGCTGATGGATTGCCAGATGCCGGTACTGGATGGCTACCAGGCCACGCGTCGTTGGCGCGCGCGGGAAACCGGGAACGGTGCCGCGCGTCTGCCGGTAGTGGCGATGACCGCCAACGCCATGGCCGGCGACCGCGAGCGCTGCCTGCAGGCCGGCATGGACGATTACCTGTCCAAACCGGTCAACCGCGCCTCGCTGCAGGCGTGTCTGCAGCGCTGGCAGGGCGAGGCGCCGGCGGTACACACGCCGGTGCAGGCACTGCGCGAGCCCGATCCGGCCGACATCGCCGCAGGCTTGGCCGCCCTGGGCGCGGCCGGCGTCGGCGAGAACGGCGACGAGCCGCTGCCGGTGCTGGACAACAGCGTGCTGGATGAACTGCTGGAGGTGATCGGTGCGCAGACCGCGCAGATCATCGGCGTGTTCCTGGACGACACGCCCGCGCTGATCCAGCAGTTGCAGGATGCCTCGGTCGCCGCCGACCTGGACCAGCTGCGCGCCATCGCGCACAGCCTGAAATCGGCCAGCGCCAATGTCGGGGCCATCGCCCTGTCGGTGGCCGCACGTCGGATCGAACACGACGCACGCGCCGGCACGCTGGAGCGCCCCGCCGTGGCCGTGGCGCTGTTGATCGCCGAGTTCGCCCGCGCGCGGATCGCGCTGGCCGGCTATCAGAACGGCCTGCGCGCCCCGCTGCAGGGCTGACTCAGTCGTCCAGCTTGGTGAGCAGGTAGTTCGGCTCGCTGATGCGCTCGATCAGATCCAGCTGGGTTTCCAGCCAGTCGATGTGCTCCTCTTCGGAATCCAGGATCTTCACGAACAGCTGGCGGCTCACGTAGTCGCCCACGGAGTCGGCATACGACACCGCATCACGCAGGGTGACCACACCGTCGCGCTCCAGCGCCAGATCGCATTGCAGGATCTCGGTCGGGTTCTCACCGATGCGCAGCTTGCCCAGCGCCTGGAAGTTCGGCAGGCCTTCGAGGAACAGGATGCGATCGGACAGCATGTCGGCATGCTTCATCTCTTCGATCGATTCCTTGTACTCGTGGTCGGCCAGTTCCTTCAGGCCCCAGTTCTTCAGCATCTTGGCGTGCAGGAAGTACTGGTTGATCGCGGTCAGCTCGTTGTAGAGGACCTTGTTGAGGAATTCGATGACTTTGGCGTCGCCCTTCATGAGCTGCTCCTGCTGCGTGTGAACGCGCGCACTGTAGCGCTTCGGGCGAAACCATGAAGGAACGCGAATCGTGCTCAGTTGCGCCGTCGCGCAACTGGGCACGACGCCTACGATCCGCTAGCAACCCGGGGTCGGTGGGTTGCCTCCACACCTCCGCGCGCTTTGGCGCGCCCCCTGTACTCCAAGGGAGCTCTCCACCCGACGGGATAGGTTGAGTCCACGCAGCGCGGATTAAAGGACCACGCAACGCGCCGCCTTGCGGGGCGGTCTCGGTCGTTCTTTCAAGAGAAACCCAGCAGGCACCGCGCAGTTGCGCGGAGAGGTACCTCAGGCAACTTGGGCCAGGCCCAACACCGGCAACGGCAGGTCGTGGGTGGCGCTGAACTTGGCCAGCAGGTCGGCCGCCATATCCAGGCACGAGCCGCAGGTGGCACCACAGCCGGTACGCATGGTCAGTTCGGACACGCTTGCGACACCGCTTTGCGCGGCTTCGCGGATCTGGTGGTCGGTAACCCCGTTGCAGATGCAGACGTACACGTGCGGACTCGGCAGACAGGCCCGGATCGGCCTGCCGCTATTCAAATCGAAACGAGAATGGTTGTCAATTTCGTATCTGAATCATTCTCGATACGGTTCAGCGACCCGGTGCACACCCTCCGGACTTGGCGGCAGATCGTCGACCGGACCGGCCCCTGGAGCCACGATCTGGGTCGTGGCGCCGTCTCAGGGGGTGCCCGGCTCGGCCTTGGCCTTCTTCGGCCAGTAGCCCCGCTTGGGCGGCGGAGTGCTGCGCTTGCGCGGCCGATCATGCCCGGCCGTGTTGCCGGGCATCCAGGCCTCCTGGGCGGACTTGGGCATCGATTCCACCCCGGTGCCGGCCACGCCCCGCGCCAACGGCGCCAGATGGCGCAGCGCACGTGCATAGACCCCGCGCTTGAACATCACCACATGCTCGACCGGGTACCAGAAATCCACCCAGCGCCACTGGTCGAACTCGGGGCTGTCGGTATGGTCCAGCGACACATGGGATTCGTCGCCGGCCAGCCGCAGCAGGAACCACACCTGCTTCTGGCCGATGCAGACCTGTTTCTCATTGCGGCGGATGGCCCGTGCCGGCAGCCGATAGCGAAGCCAACCCGGCGTCGCCCCGAGCACTTCGACGTGCTCCGGCAACAACCCGGTTTCTTCGTGCAACTCGCGATACATGGCTTCGACAGGCGTCTCGTCGGTATTCATRCCGCCCTGCGGGAACTGCCAGCCGTCCCGGCGCACACGTCGCGCCCAGAACACCTGCCCGTCTTCCCGCATCAGCACAATACCGACGTTCGGTCGATAGCCGTCCGGATCGATCACGATGCGGACTCCTAGAAAAATCTACTGTCCGGGACTGTGACACGCCGGCTGTCCACTCACAAGCGTGATGAAAAAGTGTTGACAGATCCCGGATACATCTCCAGAATTACCGGCTCCCTAGGCTATGTAGCTCAGCCGGTTAGAGCACAGCACTCATAATGCTGGGGTCGGTGGTTCGAGTCCACCCATAGCCACCA
>NZ_JBFULO010000038.1:0-17510 GCF_054049855.1 Stenotrophomonas sp. P5_B8
ACGTTGGACGGTGTACGACTGCGGGACGCTTCAGCGCTGTAAGACATCCATCCCTGAAATGGACTTCTGAGCGGGAGTTGACCGATGCCGGATACACCGGTTTTCCGTGGACACCACATCGTCGAGCAGGCCGCGTTCAAGGAGAGCCGGCTGCTTCAGGAGCTGGCCAAACGCGGCCTCTTCGACCTGCACGGTGAAGGCAATATCCTCAATTTGCCAGTCGACCGCGCATTGGCTGCAAAGATGGGTATTTCGCCTCATGGGGGCGGTCCGCTGGCCGGCTACTCGGACGAACTGGCCACCTTGCTCAGGGACCTGGAAAACACCCCCGACGGCAAGGCCACGCTGGGTGAACTGGGAACACCCCAACAACAGGCCGCGGCCGCCGAGCGCATGGGTGCTCGCGTAGCGAACCTCGACCATACCCTGCGGGCCGGCCTGGTGAACGGTGACCTGGTCACCAACGCGCCAGAGGGCATGTCGACGGATGTGGCCAACGCCAAGGTCCGAAGGTTCTTCGGTGATGTTGATGGATACCAGCGCGCGCACACCGAACAGATCAACGAATTCAAGGCCATGCGGCCGGACGAACTGCGCTGGCGCGCTGTCACCCAGTCCGAAGCCAACGTCACTCTGGCGCTGGAGGCGATTGAAAAGCCCAATGCTTCCGCGCTCAGCCCACGCTGGGGCGGTCGTGCATCGCTTGGCAACGCGATTGAAGAAGCCAACCAGGCAGGCCGTCTGCCGCTCGCAGAGCACACCGCGGCGAACGTTCGCAACGCCTTCAATCTTGAAAAACCGCTGACCGTCACGCGACCTGCGCTCAACCCCGGCCCTGGTGCCAGCGCGTCGGACGTGGCCGGTCATGTGGGAAGACCCAGCACCAGCGCATCGGATCTGGCCGGCAATGCAGGCAGGGCCGGTGCAACCGAAGGCGCAGCCAGCGAGGCGGCAGCCGTGGCCGCGCGCGGACGCCTCGGTGGTGCCGGCATGCTCACCGCTGCCGGGGTGGCTGCGTTGGCGGTGGACTTTGCGGTGACCGGCCACCGCGTGGCCGAGTTGCGCTCGCAGGGCAACCAGGCGGGCGCGGACTCGGCTACCACCCACTTCGTGGGACGTACCACCGGCGGCATTGCCGGTGGCGTCGGCGCGGGCTTTGTGTACGGGTTGATTGCCGGCTCGGAGACCGGCCCAGGTGCCCTGGTAACCGGCCTGGTGGGCGGCGTGGTCGGTGGGTTCGCAGGGGAGCACTGGGCGCAGCAGGAAGACAAGAAGACCGTCTACACCCAGGTGGACCGCAGTGGCAACGAATGGAGCCGTGACCCGGAAAAGCCCGATAGCCCTTGGGCCCGCACGGTGATTGCGCCCACGCCCGAAGGTGGCTTCCGCGAATCGCGGATGGTCGCCGGCGGGCGGCTGGTGGACGAGCTGAACTACAAATCGGCCAACGATGCCTATTCGCTGGGCCTGGCCAACCTGCCCGCGCCAAGAGATCCATTCCGCATCGATGCCAGTGGGGGACGTACCCCGCCGCCGGAGCCGTTTGAAACCAGCCGGCACTACGTGCGCAACCCGCAGAATGGCGAATGGCATCTCTCCATCCATGAGGTGATTGATGGGCGCATTCCGGTCGACCGCACGGTGGCGGTAAGCCCGGAACAGTCGGTGCAGCTGGAGGTGGACTCACTGCGCATCACTGCCCAGAACGCCGCCAACACGCCCGAAGCACTCACCGCCCGCTACCAGGTAGCGTATGAGCAATACGGCTGGCGCGACTTCGCCAACATTGAACCCATACCGGAGGTGATCACCAACGCCCAGACCCAGCCGCTGCCGTTGATGGCCTCGGACGGCCACCCCTACACGCTGGGCGGCGATGGCCAGTGGACAACCCCCGGCACGCTCTACGGCACCAACACCGCTGAAGGAAACCTGCAGGAAGAGCTGAACCGCACTCGCCAGAGCCAGGAGGCGGGCGTGCAAGACCTCTTCACCATGGCCCAGATTGCCCGCGACAATCCCACCCCCACCGAGTTGGGCCTGCGCGGCCAGGTGATGTCGGGCTACCGGGCCGCCGGCATTGCCCGCACGCCCGAAGAGATTGACGCCGCCGTGGACGCGGTGACCCAGGACCACGCACGCGACATGCTCGAGCGCATGCCGTACTACCTGCAGGTGGAGAAGGATGGTTCGTTGGTTGCCCTGGCCGGCAAGGATGACGAGCCGATGGAGATCAAATCCGTAACCACCCAGGAAGAGATTGCACAGGCACAGGCCCGCCGCGCAGCTGCTCAGCAGGCGCAGCCACCGGCCAACGTGATGCCCACTGTCCCCGGTACGCCTGCGCCCGCACCGAGCGCACCTGTGCCGCACGGCACTGCGCCTGCCACGCAGGACAAGGTTGACGTTGATCGCCGCCACGGCATGGCCCCGCGCCCGGAAGACGCCGGCTTGGTGGAGCAGTTGCGCTCCTCTGTGGTCAGGCTGGATGAAAGGCACAACAAGCCGTGGGACAGCAGCAGTGATCGCCTGCTGGCGAGCGCTTACCGGATTGCGGCCGAAGCCGGGTTCGAGCCCGGCGACAGGGTCGACATGGCGTTGAGTGAAGCGACCGAAACACGCACCGCCGGCAGCACCCTGTTCGTGATGCGTTCCGGGCCAGGTGCGTCGCCGGACCCGGCGGCAAACCGGGCGCATATGCCGACGCAGGAGGCGTTGGCGGCCGCGCCCGAGCAGCAGTATGCGGCGGCCAACCAGAGCCGGGCGTCGCAGCAACAGGATCGTGTGCAGGAAGTGGCGCAAGCGCAGACCCAGGACCAGCAGCAGGAGGAGCAGACGCGGCAAGGGCCGAGAATGGCGTGACGCCGATGTTCGACCAAACCCACCACGGTGTAAGACCCATTTCCATGCGCAATCCGCGCTGCCAGCCATGCCCCAGTCCAGGCGTCCTCAGCGGCCGGCGGACGCTTCCGGCACCTTGCCCGGGAATGCCACCAGCGCGGCCACCTGGCAGTACTCCACCGCGGCCATGAACGTGGTCGGCACGTGGTCCTCGGTCTGCTGCACGGTGCGCATGCTGTCGATCGGTTCCACGATCGCCGGGAAGTCCTTGCTCTGTTCGTCCACGACGCGGTTGAGCCGGTCGATCAGCGGGCTCTTGTAGTCGAAGCCGGGGGCGACGATGCACAGCTGCGTGCCCGGGCGTGCGGCAATCTCACGCATGGCGGTTTCGAACGCGTCGGCGTTCGCGTCGTCGTCGGCCTGGAGTTCCAGATTGGCCGACTCGCCGGTCACCCGGTAATACACGCTGCCGGGCCGAAACAGGAACGTGTAGAGGTGCGCGCCCTCGACCTTGCCGGTCTGCGGCGAGCGCTGCCGCTGGCGTTCGCTGCGCAGCGGGGTGGAACCGCCGTCTGCCAGCAGTTGCCGCGCGGTGATGCCGCAGCCCTGGCCGTCGGTGCCGAAGGAGACTTCGTAGTCGGTGCCCGGCTCGGCGGTGAAGGACAGCGACGGGCCCGGCGCGAAGCGCAGCGCATCGCGCGATTGCCCGGCGCTCGCCGCGACGGGAACGCAGCGGCGGTTGTAGCCCTGGAAGTTGGCCGTGACCGAGATCCGTTGGCCCGGTACCAGCGCCACCTCGCGGTAGAACGGCTTGGCACCGAAGCCGGTGTTCTCGTTCAAGGTGCGCGTGGCGAACGAGGCGGGCATGCCGATGGCCACGTTCTCGTTCTTGCGGGCCATGGAGAACAGCGCGCCCACCGGGGTGATGCTGTGGGCCGACTTGCCTTCCACCCTGACCAGCTCGCCCTTGTCCGAGGTGCCGATGGCGGCGGTATACAGCGACAGGTTCACCAGATTGCTGCCGAACAGGCGGATGCGCGGCGGTTGCTGGAGGTTGGGCGTGGTCACCGCAGGGGTGGGGGCATCCTCGGCCAGGGCCGGGAGTGCGGGCGCCAACCAAAGCGCGAGCAGCGCGAGGCGAGGGGTCATGGGGATCTCCGTGTCGGTCCAGGCGCCTCATGCGCCGTCTGGCAGGGAGTAGCGGCCGTGGGAAAGGGATCTTGAGCGCGGATGGATCTTGCGCCCCTATCCCTAACGCTGTTAGATTCGCCCCCTAACACCGTTAGGCAGGTCCGACAGTGCGTCAACCGATCGCGCGCGAAAACATCGTCGAGGCGGCCTTCCGGATCCTCGACGAGGCCGGCCTGGAGGGCATTACCCTGCGCAAGGTGGCCTGTTCGCTGGGCATCCGCGCGCCTTCGCTGTACTGGCACTTCAAGAGCAAGCAGGCGCTGATCGATGCCATGGCCGACGCCATGATCGGCGACGTCGCCCGTGAGATGCCGGCCGGTCAGCCGTGGCGGGACAGCCTGCTGCAGATCGCGCGCGAGTTCCGGCGGGCGTTCAAGGCGCGGCGCGATGGTGCGCGTGTCTACGCCGGCACTTTCCTGGCCACCGAGAACGTGCTGCGGGTGGGCGAGGCCAGCATCGCCGCCCTGGTCGGCGCCGGTGCGCCGGCGCGCTTTGCCGCGACCACCTCGATGGACCTGGTGTATTACACGATGGGCTTTGTCATCGAAGAACAGTCGTGGCCTGGCGACGGCAGCATGGAGGCGCTGGGCGAGGCGTTCATGGCGCTGGCCGAGCAACGTTTTCCGCATTGCTGGCTTGCCCGTGATGTGTGGAGCGAGGTCGATTTCGACACGCGCTTCGAACAGGGGCTGGGCCTGATGCTGGATGGCATCGCACTGCGCCTGTCCCACGACGCCTGATTCCGTCCTCTCAATTTCCCCGCTGTTCCGACCCGGAAAGCCTCTCGATGCGTGCAACCCACTTCCGACGTTTCTCCCTGATCCTGGTTGCCGCGCTGCTTACCGCGTGCGGCGGCAAGGACGACAAGGCCACCGCCGATGCAACGGCCGCCAGTTCGGCACTGCCGGTATCGCTGGCACCGGCGCAGCAGCAGACCATGGCGCGCACGGTGCTGGTCTCCGGGCCGGTCACCGCCTACGAAGAAATGCAGCTGGGCGTGGAGATCAGCGGCCAGCGCGTGACCGCATTGCCGGTGGACGTGGGCCAGTGGGTCAAGCAGGGGCAGGTGCTGCTGCAGGTGGACCACCGCACCCTGGACAGCGAGCTGGCGCAGGCCGATGCCTCGCTGCGGCAGGCGCAGGCTTCGCAGGAACTGGCGCGCATGAATTACGAGCGCAGCGCCAAGCTCGCCGCGCAGCAGTTGATCAGCGCCAGCAGCCTGGATGAGTTGCGCGCCTCACGCATCAATGCCGAAGCGCAGACCTCCACCGCACGTGCCGCGCGCGACGCGGCCAAACTGCGCCGCGATTTCGCCGACCTGCGCGCACCGGCCGACGGCCTGATTTCCAAGCGCCTGGTGCAGCCGGGTCAGGTGGTATCCGCCGGCACGGAACTGCTGCGCCTGATCCGCGATGGTCGCCTGGAGTGGCGCGCGGAGCTGCCGGAAAACCAGCTGGCCGATGTGGCCGTTGGCAACACCGTCGAGCTGCAGTACGCAGGCCAGGTGGTCAGCGGTCGCATCCGGGCGGTGACGCCGGGTGTTGATGGGCAGACCCGTACCGGCACCATCTACGCCGACCTGCCCGCGCCCGGCCCGCTCAAGCAGGGCATCTTCGTGGACGGTCGCATCGTCACCGGCGACGGCCCGGTGCTGACCATTCCGACGGCGGCGATCGTGCAGCGCGACGGCCACAACTACGTGTTCACCGTGAACGACAAACAGCAGGCGACGCGCCACCGCGTCGGCACCGGCCAGGCCGTGCAGGGCCGCACCGCGATCCTGGACGGGCTCAAGGCCGGCGACCAGGTCGTGGTGGACGGCGCCGGCTTCCTCGGTGAGGGCGACCGCGTGCGCGTGGTGACCGCGACCAAGGCAGCCGCGCGATGAACATCTCTGCCTGGGCGATCAAACGCCCGCTCCCTGCGCTGCTGATCTTCTTCGTGCTGTGCGTGGCCGGCCTGTGGGGTTTCCATCAGCTGCCGGTGGCGCGCTTCCCCGACATCGCCTTCCCGATGACCACCGTGACCGTCACCCAGCCGGGGGCATCGCCGAGCCAGCTGGAGGCCGAGGTCACCCGCAAGGTCGAGGACTCGGTGGCGACGGTCAACAACGTCAAGCGCGTGATGTCCTCGGTCACCGAAGGCGTCAGCACCACCACCATCGAGTTCCAGCTCGAGGCCGACCTGGCCACCGCGCTGGACGACACGCGCGATRCAGTCACCCGCATCCGCACCGATCTGCCGCAGGACATCCAGGAGCCGGTGATCTCCAAGGTCGATATCGGCGGTTCGCTGATGACCTACGCGCTGGTCGCTCCGCACATGACCACCGATGAGGCCAGCTGGTTCGTCGACCGCGACATTTCGCGCGCCATGTATGGCGTACCCGGGGTTGCGCGGGTCACCCGCGTCGGCGGCGTGCAGCGCCAGGTGCGGGTGGACCTGGACCCCAACGCGCTGATCGCCATGGGCATCACCGCCGGCGACGTGTCCCAGCAGCTGGCCCGCATCCAGGTCGAGCGTGCCGGTGGCAAGACCGAGGTCGAGGGCGCGCAGCAGACCATCCGCACGCTGGGCACCGTCGGTGACGCGCAGGCGCTGCGCGACTACTCCATCGCGCTGCCGGACGGGCGTGCGGTACGGCTGTCCACGCTGGCCACCGTGACCGACGCCGCCGCCGATCCGACCGAGGCCGCGCTGCTGGACGGCAAGGGCGTGGTGGCGTTCTCGATGTCGCGCACGCGCGGCTCCAGCGAGGTCAAGGTGGAAGCCGGTGTGCATGACGCACTGGACAAGATCAAGGCCGAGCACCCCGGTATCGACTTCCGCCTGGTCACCACCGCCATCGATGAGACCCACCGCTCCTACGATTCGTCGATGACCATGCTCTGGGAGGGCGCGCTGCTGGCACTGCTGGTGGTGTGGTTGTTCCTGCGCGACTGGCGCGCGACCTGGGTGTCCGCGCTGGCGCTGCCGCTGTCGATCATCCCGACCTTCGCGGTGATGTACTTCTTCGGCTTCACCCTCAACATCATCACGCTGCTGGCGCTGTCGGTGGTGGTCGGCATCCTGGTGGACGATGCGATCGTGGAGATCGAGAACATCGTGCGCCACCTGCGCATGGGCAAGCCACCGCTGGAGGCCGCGCGCGAAGCGGCCGGCGAGATCGGCAACGCGGTGATCGCCACCTCGCTGACGCTGGCGGCGGTGTTCGTGCCGGTGGCGTTCATGCCCGGCATCGCCGGCAAGTTCTTCCGCGAGTTCGGCTGGACCGCGGCCACCGCAGTGTTGTTCTCGCTGCTGGTCGCCCGCCTGCTCACGCCGATGATGGCCGCCTACCTGCTCAAGCCGCATGGCGAGGAAAAGCCGGAATCCCGGCTGATGACCTGGTACCTGGGCTGGGTGGACGCCGCGCTGCACCATCGTGGCCGCACGCTGTGGGTGGCCACCGGTCTGTTCGTGGCCTCGCTGGCGCTGGTGCCGTTCATCCCGGCCACCTTCATCCCGCAGTCCGACCTGGGACGCAGCAACCTCAACCTCGAGCTGCCGCCGGGCACGCGCCTGCAGGAGACCGTGGCCGTGGCCGAGCACGCACGCGCACTGCTCAAGGACATTCCCGAACTCAAGCAGGTCTACACCGCCGTCGGCAGCGTGCTCGACCTGGGCGACCCCGGCGCGACCGGTGTCGGTGAACCGCGCAAGGCCACGCTGGTGCTCGACTGGGGCACCACCGATACGCGGGAGCGCGACCAGCGCGTGCTCGAACGCGAGGCACGCAAGCGCCTGGCCGACCTGCCCGGCGTGCGCGTGAGCTACGTCAGTTCCGAGCCGGGCAACCTGCTGCAGCTGGTGCTCTCCGGTGACGACCCGCAACGCCTGCAGGACGCCTCCACCGCGCTGGAGCGCGATCTGCGCGGCATCCAGGGCCTGGGTAGCGTCACCTCGACGGCGTCGCTGCTGCGCCCGGAAATCCAGATCGTGCCCAATGCCGCGCGCGCTGCCGACTTGGGCGTGGCCACGGCCGACATCGCCGAAGCGGCGCGCATCGCCACCGCCGGCGATTACGAGCAGCGCCTGGCCAAGCTCAACCTGCCCGATCGCCAGGTGCCGATCCGGGTCGGCTTCGCCGAAGCCACGCTGGCCAACCCGGGCCTGATCAGCCAGCTGCGCGTGCCCGGCCGCTACGGCCCGGTGCCGCTGGCGGCCGTGGCCGACATCCGGCAGGGCAGTGGTCCCTCGCAGATCTCGCGCTACCAGCGCCAGCGCAACGTCACCCTTACCGCCGAACTCAACGGTCGCCCGTTGGGCGATGTGATGACCGAAGTACAGGCACTGCCGAGCGTCAAGCAGCTGCCGCCGGGCGTGACCTTCCTCAACACCGGCGATGCCGAAGTCTTCGTCGAACTGTTCATCGGTTTCATGCTGGCGATGGCGGCCGGGTTGATCTGCATCTACATGGTGCTGTTGCTGCTGTTCAACCACGCGCTGATGCCGATCACCATCCTCGCCGCGGTGCCGCTGTGTGCCGGTGGTGCATTCGGCGCGTTGCTGATCACCCAGAACATGCTCTCGCTGCCGGCGCTCATCGGCCTGTTGATGCTGATCGGCATCGCCACCAAGAACTCCATCCTGCTGGTGGATTACGCGGTGATGGCCGAGGACGAACACGGCATGAGCCAGCACGATGCGCTGATCGATGCCTGCCGCAAACGCGCGCAGCCGATCATCATGACCACCCTGGCGATGGGCGCGGGCATGATGCCGATCGCGTTGGGGTTTGCCGGCGACTCCAGCTTCCGTGCACCGATGGCCATTGCGGTGATCGGTGGCCTGATCACCTCCACGCTGCTCAGCCTGATCGTGATTCCGGCGGCCTTCACCGTGGTGGATGACCTGGGCAACTGGCTGTCGCGCAAGTTCCATCGTCGCCCGGCGCATCCGGTGGCGTGAGGCGAGCGACAGGCACGGCCTGTGGCGCGCCGCTCGCTTACCCGCGCAGTGCCTCGACCACCAGTGCGAATGCAGGGGAGTGCTGGCGACGGCTCGGGTAGTAGAGATGGTAGCCGGGGAACGGCGGACACCAGTCGGCAAGCACGCGCTGCAGCCGACCGTCCTGCAGGTGCGGCGCGAATTCCTCCTCCGGCAGGAACGCGATGCCCAGCCCGTCCAGCGCGGCCAGCACCATGTGCGGGGAGGAGTTGAAGGTCAGCTGGCCGTCCACGCGCACCTTGATCTCGCGGCCACGCCGCTCGAACTCCCACGCGTACAGCCCGCCCAACGTGGGTAGGCGCATGTTGATGCAGCGATGTCGGGTGAGGTCCGAAGGCGCCTTGGGCACACCGTGCTGTTCGAAGTACGCCGGGGTGGCCACCGCCGCCATGCGGATGGCCGGACCGATCGGCACGGCGATCATGTCCTTGTCGATGTTCTCGCCCAGCCGGATGCCGGCATCGAAGCGGTCGGCCACGATATCGCGCAGTGCATAACTGACATCGAACTCGATGCGCACGTCCGGGTAGGTGTGCATCAGCGGCATCAGCCGTGGCAGCAGCAGGGTGCGCAGCGGATGGTCGCCGCTGGTCAGGCGCACGCGTCCGGCTGGCTTGTCGCGCAGTTCGGTCAACGCATCCAGCTCCGATTCGATCTCATCGAAGCGATGACCAATCGCGGCCAGCAGCCGCTCGCCGGCCACGGTGACCGACACGCTGCGCGTGGTCCGGGTCAGCAGCCGGATCTGCAGGCGCTCTTCGAGCAGCTTGATTGCCTGGCTGAGCGCGGACTGGCTCACCCCCAGTACCCCGGCGGCACGGGTGAAGCTGCCTTCGCGCGCGACAGTGATGAAGGCGAGCAGGTCGTTGAGGGTGCGTCTGGCCATGCCGCAGTGTGCCACGGCGATTGATAAGCCTGGGTAATAGACCCATCCGTGATTGGACGTCTTATCGGGAGGAAGCCTGCCCCCGACAATGCCCCACCGAGATCGCCGATCCGCGGAGTTCCCCGATGAAGAAGATTCTGCTGCTGGCCGCGTTGCTGGCCAGCCCGCCGCTTGCCACTGGAGCCGACATGTCCCACGGAGCCGACAACTTCTATACCAGCGCGGCCGTGGCCGTGCAGAAGGTCACGTTCAACAACCAGTACGGGATGCGCGTAACCGGCAGCCTGTTCCTGCCGCGCGGGATGGACCGCACCACGCCGCATGCTGCGCTCGTGGTCGGTCACCCGATGGGCGCGGTAAAGGAGCAGTCCTCGACGCTGTATGCCACCAAGCTGGCCGAGCAGGGCTTTGTCACCCTGGCCATCGACCTGTCGTTCTGGGGCGAAAGCGGCGGTGAGCCGCGCAATGCGGTTTCACCGGACATCTACGCCGAAGACTTCAGCGCGGCAGTGGATTACCTGCGCAGCCAGTCCTTCGTCGACAGGGACCGGATCGGCGCGCTCGGCATCTGTGGCAGTGGCAGCTTCGTGATCAGTGCCGCCAAGATCGACCCGCGCATCCGCGCCGTGGCGACGGTGAGCATGTATGACATGGGCGCGGCCAACCGCGATGGCTTGGGCCACGCGGTCACGCTGCAGCAGCGGCGCGCGGTGATCGCCGCGGCAGCCGAGCAGCGCGACGTGGAGTTCGCCGGCGGCCCGACCCGCTACACCAGTGGCTCGGTCCACCACATTGATGCAACGTCCTCGCCCATCGAGCGTGAGTTCTTCGACTTTTATCGCACCCCTCGCGGTGAGTTCACGCCGGCGGGAACGACCCCGCAGCTCACCACCCACCCGACGTTGACCAGCAACGTGAAGTTCATGAACTTCTACCCGTTCAACGACATCGAGACCATCTCGCCGCGGCCGATGCTGTTCATCGCCGGCAGCCAGGCGCATTCGCGCGAGTTCAGTGAAGCGGCCTACGAACTTGCCGGCCAGCCCAAGGAGTTGCTCATCGTTCCCGATGCGGGCCACGTCGATCTGTACGATCGGGTCGAACGGATTCCGTTCGCTCGTTTGACGGCGTTCTTCCGGACCAACCTGCAGTGAGTGGCCCTGCATCCAGTCACACGGCAGCGGTCGCCCCCGTCGTCGCGGCGGCGACCGCGCGGCAGTGGGGGGCGGTGTTCGCGTTGTCGCTGGCCGCCTTCGCACTGGTGGCCTCGGAGTTCATGCCGGTCAGCCTGCTCACCTCCATCGCAAGCGATCTGCATGTCAGTGACGGCCAGGCAGGTCGGGCCATCGGCGTGTCCGGTGCGTTCGCCCTGGTCACCAGCCTGCTGGTGTCGCCGTTGGCCGGTCGACTGGACCGCAAATGGCTGCTGCTGGGCCTGACGTTGGCGATGATGCTGTCGGCCACGCTGGCTGCCCTGGCGCCCACCTACCCGATATTCATGCTGGGCCGCGCGCTGGTCGGCGTGGCCATCGGTGGGTTCTGGGCGATGTCGGCGGCCACCGCGATGCGCCTGGTGCCGGCCCACCAGGTGCCGCGTGCACTGGCCATCGTCAATGGCGGCAATGCGCTGGCAACGGTGATCGCCGCGCCGTTGGGCAGCTGGATCGGGGCGATGGTTGGCTGGCGCGGGGCGTTCCTGGCGCTGGTGCCGGTGGCGCTGATCGCGCTGGTGTGGAAGTTCCTCGCACTGCCTTCCATGCGTGCCGATGGGCATCGCGCGTCGTGGAATGTGTTCGTGCTGCTCAAGCGCCCGCCGGTGGCCTGGGGCATGCTCGCGGCCAGTCTGTTCTTCATGGGCCAGTTCTCGCTGTTCACCTACCTGCGGCCCTACCTGGAAACCCAGACCGGCGTGCCGGTGGGAACGCTGTCGTTGCTGCTGCTGCTGATGGGGGCAGCCGGCCTGGTCGGTACCTTCATGATCGAGCCGTTCGCGCGGCGTCGCCTGCAGGTGACGCTGATCGCGCTGCCACTGTTGATGGCCGTGCTCGCCGGGGTCCTGGCCGGCCCCGGCCGCGGCCTCGCCCCGACCGCCGCGTTGCTTGCCCTGTGGGGACTGCTTGGCACCGCCGCGCCGGTGGCCTGGTGGACCTGGCTGGCGCGCACGCTCCCCGAGGACGGCGAGGCGGCCGGCGGGCTGATGGTGGCGGTCGTGCAACTGGCGATTGCCGTCGGTGCCACCGTCGGCGGGCTTCTGTTCGACCAGGCCGGCCACCGTCCGACCTTCCTGGCCAGCGCAGCCCTGCTACTGGCGTCGATGGCTGCCGCGTGCCTGGCGGCGGTCGCTGCACGAGGCAGCGTCGCGCAGCACTGACCCGATCAGGCAGCCGATCGGGTCTGGTCGCCCGCCGCCGTCCATGCCCGCAGCCCCATCACCGCCAACCCGACGAACACCAGGTAAAGCCCGGCGGTCACGTCCAGCGATTTGACCAGGTACATGCCGACGTAGACGACGTCCACGAAAATCCACAGCCACCACGTGGCGATGTGCCGGCGCGCCTGCCACCACTGCGCCACCAGGCTGAGCGCGGCGAGCATCGCATCCAGCCAGGGCAGCGCGGCACCGGTCCAGGTGTGCATCACCGCACCGAGCGCGATGCCGAACACCACGCCGATGCCCAGATCGCGCAGCAGCTGCGCGCGTGCCAGCGGCGCAATCACGATCGCGCCGTCCTCCTGTGCGTGCCGGCGCCAGCTGAGCCAGCCGTACAGCAGGAACCCACCGAACACGACCTGCAGCAGCGTATCCGAGTAGAGTTTCGCCTCGGCGAAGACCACGCCATACAGTGCCACCGCCACCAGCCCGACCGGCCATGCCAGCATCCGCCGGCGTGCCATCAGCCACACGCCGAGCAGGCTGGCAACGACCGCCGACCACTCCAGGATCGCCGCGGCGTTCATAGCCCGAACGTCACCGACAGGCGCGCCTGGCGCGGCGCACCGGCGAACAGGTAGTAATCACCGGCACTGCTGCCCGTATCGCGCCAGTAGAAGCGGTCGAACACGTTGTCCACCGACAGGTTCCAGGTCACCGGGTGCGCGCGCAGGTCATGTTTGAAGCGCAGGCCGAGGTCGACCACGTGGTAGCCCGGTGCGCGCACATCGCCATCGACCGTAGCCACGTTGGACGACGCATAACGCCAGCCGCCGGTGACCGACAGCCCATTGGCGAAAGGCAACGCGTAATCGGCATGCACGCTGGCGCGCACCTTGGGCACGTTGACCAACGGATGGCCTTCGTAGAACGCGGTGCCGGTATCGCGCGCGCGCGCCTGCAGCGCGCTGACGCTGGCAGTGAGCACGAGCCCTTCGGCGACGCGACCGTTGGCCGTCAACTCCAGCCCGGTGTGGGTCTGCTGGCCCTCGGCGACGAAGGTGTAGCCGGCATCGCTGCCGTCGGGCCTGGCGTACTGGAACGGCTGCGAGGTACGGAACACCGCTGCGCCCAGGGTCAGCGCATCGGTGGCGGCGTACTTGACGCCCACCTCGGTCTGGCGCGACAGCACCGGCGCCAGGTACGCACCGTCGTTGGAGGTCCAGAACGGCGCCTCCTGGCCGAGCGCAATGCCGCGCACGTAGCTGGCGTAGACGTTCACCGCATCGGTGGCCTTCCACACCAGTGCGGTCTGCGGCAGGAAACGCGACAGCGTGCTGTGGCGCTCGGGATTGCCGCGCTTGTCGAAGGCGCGCTCGTCCAGGCGCACGAAGCGACCGCCGGCCAGCCACTGCCAGTCATTGCCCACCTGCATCCGGTCGAGCACGAACACGGCGGTCTGCGCGCTGTCCAGGCGGCGGACCGACGGGCCGGGCTGCAGCGGCGACGGTGCGAACACCGGCACGCGCGTGTCATTGATGTTGGCGGTGCCGACGTACTCGTTGACGTTGCGGCGCTTGTCCACCGTGCGTTCGAAACGATCCACGCCGAGGGTGAGGTCGTGGCCCACGCGCCCGGTGTCGAAGCTGCCGCGCAGCTCGGCGCGCCCCTCGAGGTTGCGACGGGTGTCGTCAGGGCTGCGGTAATCGTAGATGTCGTAGTCGCCATTGGGGGCGAAGTAGTTGCCCGGCACACTGCCGTCGGCACATTGCGCGGCGTAATAGCAGCCGTAGGCGAAGGCCACGTTGTCATCGATCACCGAACGGCTGTAGCTGGCCGACACGCGTGTCTGCCACTGCGCGTTGATCTGGAAGGTATGCAGGGCAGTAAGGTTCGTGCTGTCGATGCCGACCGGCTGCTGCCACGGCTGGTAGCCGAGCATGCGGGTGCGGTCCACGCTGCGGGGCAGCGTGGTTGCGCCGAGTAGCTGGTAACCGGAGGCCGAGCGCTGCGCGCTGGTCTGGTAGCTGGCATCCACCTCGAGCCTGCTGCGGTCGCTGATCAGCCAGTCGGTGGCCAGCGCATAGAAGTTGCGGCGGCCGTCGGCATGGTCGATGTACGACGTGCTGTCATCCCACGCCGCGTTCAGGCGCACGCCGAAGCGCGGCGTCAGCCAATGGCCGACATCCACCGCCGCGTAGCGCGAGCCTTCCGAATCGGTGCCCAAGGTGACGTTGCGTACTTCGGTGGGCCGCTTGCCGACGTAGTTGATGATGCCGCCGGGCGMCATCACGCCCGCGGCCAGGCCGGCTTCGCCCTTGAGGATTTCAACCTGCTGCACATTCTCCAGCGCCAGGCGCTGCTCGCCGGCGATGGACAGACCGTTGAAGCGGTAGCCGGTGGCCGTGTCCAGCGGAAAGCCGCGGATGGCAATGTTCTGGTAATACCCGACCGGCGCGTAGCTGTCGCCCAGCGCGGCATCGTTGCTGGCCAGCTCGGACAGCGTGCGCACCTGGCGGCTGTCCAGCAGCGTGCGATCGAGCACGTTCATCGACGCCGGCGTGTTCTTCCAGTCGCCGCTGCCGAAGCTGTTGGACTGGATGGCGGGCGTCACCGATTGCCGCGCCTGCACGCGCACGGCGGCAAGTTCGGTCGGGGTACGGTCGGCGGCATCGGGTGCGGCGTCGCTGGCGTGCAGCGGCAGGGCGGCGCACAGGGCAACGGTCAGCAGGGCAGGGCGGTAGCAGCGGTTCATTCGATTCGTCATCAGCCAGAAGAGACGAAGCGACGGCGCGCGCGCAGCGACCCGTCCGGTCGTTGCGCCCACTGCACAAAGCTCCCTACGCCGGTATCAACCGGATCAGGTTCCAAGGGACTCTCTCAGCCTGGCTTCGCCAGGCACCCCCGCTTCGGCGACTATTTCACCACAACCGGTACGGTTTTGCCCGCCCTCGCTCAGGCGGCGGCGTGCAGGGCCGCGAGCAGGGCCTGCCCGTCGGTGCCCTTGAACCAGTCGGCGTGGCCCAGCAGGAAGGTGTGGTAGGCCACGTCGGCGTTGGCTGAAGAGCCGGTGACGCCTTCGAAGTACTCCACTTCGGACAGGGCAAAGTCCAGGTGCACGATCGGCAGCAGATCGGCGAGCAGGTGCACGCGCTCGGCCGACAGCGGCAGCACGTCCCGATAGCCCTCAAGCAGGGCCAGCGCGATCGGCACGCGTGCGGCGGGGGCCGGTGCGTCCACGTCCAGCCAGGCAACCGCATTGCGTTCGATGGCCGTGGCCAGGTCGAACAGGGCGCTGGTGGGCGAGGCCAGCCCGAAGTCGAGCACGCTGGCCACCTCCATGCCGTCGCCCGACGCGCGCCACAGCAGGTTKGAGACGTGCCAGTCGTTGTGCGTCCACAGCCGCGGCTCATCCTGCAGGCGTGCGGCCAAGCCGGCATGCCAGGGCAGCACCGCGCGCTGCAGGTCGTCCTGCCAGGTCTGTCGCGCCAGATACGCGGCCAGGCCGGGGCGAACGTGGAGATCGCGCGCGATCATCGCCACCGGGTCGGCGCTGCGGATCAGGTCGTCACGCGCGACCAGCAGGTGCGTGTCGCGCTGCGGGCCTTGGTAACCGGCCGAGGCCTGATGCAGCTGTGCGAGCACGCGGCCGGCTTCGCGCGCCTGCGCGGCGTCGGTCAGTGGTGTCCAGGAGGGGGCGTCGCGATACAGGTCGTGGCCGGGTGCAAGGGCGTGCAGCTCGTAGGTCCAGCCATCGTGTTCGACCGCGGTGCTGCCATCGACCGCGCGCAGTACCTGCACGACCGGTATGCCGGCGGCGGCAAGGTGGGCGATGAAGCGATGCTCTTCGCCCAGCACCTGCGCACTGCGTACGCTGGCGTGGTGACGCTTGACGAAGACCGGTCCGGCCGCACYGCTCTCGACGATGGCCGCCGCCGACAACGGGCGTGGGCTATGCCACAGCAGGCGGCCGTGGCTGCCAAGCTGCGGATACCGGTCCTGCAACCAGGCGATTTCCTTGTCGGTGATCGCCGGCCAGTCGGCAACGACCGTATCGTTGTCGAGGCCCTGGACGAGGTGGGTGTCGGTGTTCATCGGGACGCGGTCGGACGTGCGCTGCGGCGCGGGGGGGAGCGCTAGGGTACCGCGTGCGTCGGGTGTCCATGCCGTTGCGCAGCGCGTGCCTGGAACGCAGAACGGGCGGGTCATCGACCCGCCCGCTGCGCTGTCGTCCATCAAGCGGCCGCTTCAGCCGGCCGTCGCGCCCGCTTTACCAGCCGCGCCCATGGCGACGATCCCAGTCGCGGCGATCGCGCTGTTCGCGCTCCCAACGGGCGCGGTCATTGCGGCGGTCGTAACCGCGGTCGTAGCCGTAGCGGCGGTCATGACGGCGATCATCATAGCGGCGGTTGTCGTAGCCGCGATCGTAGCGGCGGTCACGGTTGTCGCGGGTGGTGAGGTTGCCGATGGCACCACCGGCAACCGCGCCGCCGACCGTGGCGGTCGGGTCGCCGTTGGAGATAAGGTGACCGGCCACGCCGCCCACCACCGCGCCCACGACCGTGCGCTTGTCCTTCCTGGACATTGCGCTGGCATCGCTGATGGTGGCCAGGCCGGCGGTCAGCGCCAGGGCCATGGCCAGGCCACGAAAGCTGAGTGCGGAAATGTTGAGCATGTTCGGTTCTCCTGTCGGGTGCTGGCTACCAAGCTGGGGTTCCAACATTGTCGGAACATTGCCGCCTGGGTGAGGCCAGAGTGCGTATTCATATAACGGCAGGGCGTCTGAAGCGGTGCTGAAAAATGCATGACCTGCGCATGAACGATGGCGGCCGTTGGGGTTTGGCCGCCGCTGACCGCACAGCCAACGGAGCGCAGACAACAAAGGCGCTTCTCTCCACTGGAGGGGCGTGTCTTGTTCCGCGTGCTTTAGGCGGTGGCGCACCGCTACGTGCGTACGGATGCAAGCGTCGTGCGTCGTGCGGGGTTGTCGCGAGCGTGGGGGCCCCGTAGCGGCCGGTAGGCCCCTGGCGCAAATGTCCCCCGGCCGCTGGGCGGCCTCCTCCTTKATTTTGCCCAGGRGCCTACCGGCCGCTAMGGGGCTCGGCTTGCGGTRMGCAGGYAGAAGCMAGGCTTTTTTGGCGCTGGTCGGTGGATCGGGCGCTGGGGCCCCATACCCTTTCCGGCGAATGTCCCCCGGCCGCAAGCGGCCTCCTCCTTTATTTCGCCTCCAAG
>NZ_JBFULO010000039.1:0-17446 GCF_054049855.1 Stenotrophomonas sp. P5_B8
CCCCATGCCCTTGGAGGCGAAATAAAGGAGGAGGCCGCTTGCGGCCGGGGGACATTCGCCGGAAAGGGYATGGGGCCCCAGCGCCCGATCCACCGACCGCCGCGCGAGAAAGTTGGCAGCGCGCTTCGTGCTTGCCACGCAGATGAGAGAACAAAAAAAAGAAGGCCGCGCGAGCGCGGCCTTCCGTGGGCTTCCTTCCCGGTGGGCGTCCTGCCCGATGAAACTCAGTGCCCCATCGCCTTCTGGGTCTGGCGCACCTGCTCCTGCTGGGCCTGCTGTGGCTCGTGCAGCGCGGCGCTGGTGGCGGCAAGCGACTGCGTTTCCGCCGCGCCCTTCTCCACGTGCGCACGCAACTGCACCGGATCGCCGGTGCCCCCTTGCACCGCGAACAGCAACTGCCCGTTGGTGCTGGGCACCACCGCATCGATGCGCTGCAGACCGGCCGCCTTGGCGTCCTGGGTCAGCGCGCCGGCGGCGTTGAGCAGCGACTGGCGGTCCTTGAAGGTCCCCGCCTCCAGACCTTCCATGCCCTTGACCGCCTGTTCGAACATCGGGTTGTTGGCATGCCGCGGATCGCTCAGCAGCGGCTTGTCGCGTGCTTCGCCGATCGCGCCCAGGGTCTTGGCCCCGACGATGCCGTCGACCCCCAGCCCGTTGTCGCGCTGGAACGCGCGCACCGCATCCTGGGTGTTGCGGCCGAACTTGCCGTCCTCGGTCAGCGGCTTGCCATCCCCGCCGACGTAGCCAAGCTTGTTGAGCTCCTCCTGCACATTGCGCACCGCATCGCCCTTGCTGCCGTCCTTGAGCAGCGCGCCATGGGCGGCGTCGGGCTGTGCGTTGCCGTGCTTGCCCGGCGCTTCATGCGTCGCCGCACCCTGCCCCTGCACGCGATCCTGCGTGTGGCTTTCCAGCAGGTGGCGGCCCTTGGACAGCGGATCGGAAGCATAGATCTTCCAGTTCGGGTGGCTCTCCACCTGCTTCAGGTACTCCTCCACCGGCATGGTGTGCACGCCCTTGCTGCCGGTGGACTGGCTGATCAACAGCTTGTCGGTGTTCGGGTCGCGCACCACCATCACGATGTGGTCGATGCYGTTCCAGTGTTCGTGCTTGGTCTTGGCTGTATCCAGCCCGATGACCATGCCTTCCTGCAGGGCACCGGGCTTGGCGATGCCGGCGCGGTCGAGCAGCACGCCCGATTCCTTGTAGGCGTTCTGCACGATGGTGCCCGAGCCGGCATACCCGAGCTTGATCTTGTCCGCGTCGGTGTAGACCTCATGGCCGGCCTTGCGGTTGATCTCGTCCTGGGTCTTGTTCTGCAGCGTGCCCACCCAGCCGGAACAGTCGATGTAGCCCTGATCCACGTTCTTGCCGGTGACGCCGTTGCCACGGTAATACTGGCTGGACGCAATATTGATCGCGTACTTGACGTCGTCGTACTGCACGCCGGCGTTGTAGGCCGCATCCAGCTTGATCCCGGGCTTGTCCTGGCCAGCAGCGGCGGCGACGGCGGTGGCACCCACGGCCGCTGCGCCAGCGACGGCCGCGGCGGCGCCGGCGGTCTGCGCCGGCGACGTGGCCGTCTGCGTCGGGGCAGACGGTGCCTGCTGCTGGGCCGGGCGCGCGTGGCCTTCGGTGAGCGGGGCGACGTGCTTTTCGGGGATGCTGATCGCATCGTACTTGCGGTCGTAGTACTGGGCGAAGCTGGCGGCCAGGTCGTGGTCGTTCATCTTGCGCATGTCGGCACGGCTGTGGCCGGTCAGCGCTTGGACGTCATCGCCGATCTGCGCCATGATCCGCGGCCGCATGTCGATCTGCTCGCCATGGCGGTCGCGCACCACGCCGAACGTGCCGGTGGCGATCGCGGTCTGGATCGAGCCGTAACCGGCCTCGCCCTGCTGGTGCGCCAAGTACAGGTCCAGCCCGGTCGGCTTGTCTTCGCCGGACAGGTACGGATGCCCGGTGCGGTCGTGCCGCTTCTGCATGTCCGTCAGGTTGCGCTGGAACATCTCCGCGGCCGCTTCGGTGTTACGGGTCGGATCGAACTCGTGACCTTTCAGGCCGTAACGTTCTGCGGTGGACGGCAGGAACTGGAACAGGCCCTTGGCGTGGGTGGTCTTGTTCTCGGCGCGCTCGTCGAAGCGGCCGCCGGTTTCGATGTGCGCAAACCGCAGGAAATCCTCGCTCGGGATGCCCTTGCGCTGTGCGACCTGCTCGATGATGTCGAGAACTTCCTTTTTACTGTAGTCACGCTGTGCCATGACGTCTTCCTCTGGGGTTGTTGGAGCGGCCTATGCCGCAGTACGCCAACCGGACTCATCCATGAGTCTTCAACATGTCGGTCAACAGGTCCTGCTTGCTGCTTACTTCTGTACGTATGCCTTGGCGGCCGGATCGTAGGCGTAGGTCGCCGTGTCCTGCGGGCCCATCGGACGCGTTGCATCCGGCCCGTCGAAGGTGGTGCCGGTGCGGGTGACGCGGATCGCGGGCAGATCGCTGCCGGCCACGGCGCTGAAGGCCAGTTCGCCATCGCTGCCGATGCACGGCATGGCCTGGCCTTCGTCGCAGGCGGCGGCGTTGTCTTCGCCGGTGGTGACCGAGCCCAGGTAGGCCCAGACGCGGTCGTCCTGTTTGTCCTGCGCGTAGTCCGGGTTGAACACCAGGATGCTGTAGCCATCAATGCTGGTGCCGGCCTCGAAGCTGCTGGTCGGTACCGCCAGCAGCAGCTTGCCACCGGCGGTGCGGTGTTCGACCGGCTTGCGCTTGCTGTCGATGGTGGGCGGGTTGCCGTAGGCGCCGACCTTGCCGATCGAGCGTTCCATGCCCTTGAACACCCAGGGCTTGTCGGCCTTGGTGCCGGTCAGGGTGAAGGTGGCTTCGGTCAGCGTTACCTGGGTCTCCGGGCCGGCCTCGTCTTCGCCCGGCTTGCCGTACTTGGCCACGGTGTTCCAGGCAAAGCCGGTGTAGTACCTGGTGCCGCCCAGTTCGAAGGCATGGCCGAACCAGAAGGTCGCGACCGCGCCATTGGCAACTTCATATGACGTCGCGCCATCGCCGTCGACCTGGTAGATGAAATACAGCACGCTGCCGGCATCGGGCGGCGTGGCGGTAGCGGCGGGAGTAAGGGTGCTCTGCATCGGGGCAACATCCTGTCGTGGCGCGGAGGCGCCCTGTGGTGACGCGGTCGAAGGCGAGGGGCTGCATGCGCTGGCGAGCAGCGCGACCAACAGGCCGACCAACGCCACGCGCACGCGCGGACGCACAAGGCTCGGACTGACGGCGGGAAGGAAGTTCATGCGCCTCTCCATGGATCTGCGGGCATCGGGCAGGAAGGCCGACGCGTAAGACGCCCCGGCCCATGACGGGGGAGCGTGGTAGATGAGCCGGCCGATTCCTTCGACCTCGCATTAGGAACTCATCCAGCGACATCATGGCATATCTGCCAACCCCGTCACAAGGGGAGGGGAATGCGTTGAGCTAAAAGTGTGACCGATTTATCAGATTTCGCCGTCGCGCAGGTAGTCAAACAGCTCGGCATCGCCCTTCAGGCCCAGCTTCAGCATGGCATCGCCCTTTTGACGGCTGATCGTGCTGACGCTCTTGTGCAGCTGCAGGGCGATCTCTTTCACGGTCAGTCCGCTGCCGAGCAGGCGCAGCACTTCGACCTCGCGGGGCGAAAGCGGTTTGGTGCTGATCTCATCGACGTTGTGCGTGCCGATCGCGTCAATGCGCTCCTTCAGCGTGCGGCTCACGTAGGGCAAGCCGCGCTGCACGGTCTGGATGGCCAGCGGCAGTTCTTCCATCGAGGAGGTCTTGTCGACCAGACCGAGCACGCCGATGGAGACCACCATGCGCAGGATCGCCAGGTTGTTGGAGACGCTCAACATCAGCACCGGCAGGTCCGGGAAACGACGGCGGATCATGCCGATCATGGCAAAGCCGTCGGCCTGTTGGCTGCCCGGCATGGAGTAGTCGGTCACCAGCACATCGCAGGGCTGGGTGGTCAATGCGGTGAGCAGTTCGTCGGCGCTGCTGGCCTCGGCCACCACCACACCCACGCCGCTGGCTTCGATCACCGCTTTGGTGCCGATACGGACCACCGGGTGATCGTCAGCGATGATGATGCGCAGGGTCATGGACTAGTATGGTCGCCTAGGCGGACGCCGCTCGGGCCGTGCCGTGGTGGAAACATCATTCTACGGAGATAAGACCGCATGCGTACTCCGGTTGCCCGCTGGCTGTTGCTGCTGGTCCTTGCCCTCGTGCCGATGCTGGCGGTGGGGGCGGACGCGCCGGCCGCGCCGGCGTCGCTATCATCCCGCCAGAGTGAATGGCTTGGTCGGCACCCTACCATCATCCTGGGCATTTACGACAGCGGCTGGCCGCCGTTCGAATCGATGCACGATGGACGTCCGCAGGGCTTGGGTTACGACTACCTGAGCCTGCTCGCGCGGCGCCTCGGGGTACGGGTGGACGTGCGCAGGTACGGCAGCTGGGCCGAGGTGCTCGATGCCGCCTGTCGAGGCGAAATCGATGTGGTGATGAACATCACCCTGAGCGCCGACCGCACCCGATGCGTGGTTTACACCCGTGCCTACATGGATGCGCCGCTGGCCGTGGTCGGGCGCCCCGATGACACCCGCACCTCCACCGACCCGGACCTGCATGGGCTGCGCGTGGTGACCGAGCGCGACTTCGTCACCAGCGACCAGGTGCGCGCGCGCTTTCCGGCCGCGTTGCAGGTCACCGCCGCCGATACGTTGACCGCGTTGAACATGGTCGGCCGCAACGAAGCCGACGTATACATCGGCAACGCGTACGTGGCCAACATGCTGATCGACCAGCACGCGATGCGCCAGGTCACCCTGCTGCGGCCCAGCGACCTGCCACCGGAGCGTCTGCACTTCGGCGTTCCCAATGCCAAGCAGCCGCTGGCCGAAGCACTGGATGGCGCGCTCAGCGAAGTCACCCGCGGCGAACACGACGCACTGGCCCAACGCTGGCTGCATCCGCTGCAGTGGTCCACCCGGTCGCGGCTGATCCTGGGCAATGCCGAGAAGCAGGTGCTGGCCACGCCGCTGCGGATGGCGTTCGCGCCCAACGCCGCGCCGCTGGCCTTCATCGATGCCGCCGGACAGCCCAGCGGCGTGGCGGGCGACTACCTGCGCCAACTGCGCATGGTCGGCGCGCACCTGGCGCAGGTACCGGCGCACGACTGGTTCGAGGTGCGCGAGCAGCTGCGCAAGGGCGAGGTCGACGTGATCATGGGCATTCCCAATGATTCGGCCTACCTCGGGCCGGACTGGGTGTTCAGCCAGCCCTTCATCACCGTGCCCAACGTGATCGTGGTGCGCGCCGACAGCCCCTCGGTACTGGCCCTGGCCGATCTGGACGGGCGCAGCATCCTCTTGTCCGATCCCGAGCGCCTGCGCGGCTACGTGCTGCAGCACGCGCCGAATGCGCGCATCGTGCCCGCGCGCAGTGCCGAGCAGGCCTTGGCGCGGCTGGCCCACGGGGACGCCGACGCCTACATCGGCAATCTGGCCACCACCGATCGCATCGTGCGGGAGAAATACCCCGCGCAGTTGCATGTGACCGCGCCGGCTGGCTTCTCCGACCGCCTTTCGCTGGCGGTCAAGCGCCAGTACGCGCCGCTGGCGACCACCTTCGACCGCGTGCTGGTCAACCTCAGCCCGCGCGAGCATGAAGCCATTCGCGGTGACTGGCTGTCGGCCGAGTACCACAGCGAGGTGGACTGGCGTTCGATCGCGCGCTGGGCGGTGCCGCTGGCGCTGGTGCTGCTGACCGCCATCCTGGTGCACGGCTGGGGCTACTGGCGGCTGCGCCGTGAGGTCGGCATGCGCCGGCGCCTGGAGCAGCGCCTTGCCGGGGTGACCGACAACCTGCCGGCCACCGTGTATCAGGCGCGGCGCGACAGCCGTGGCGAGTTCTCCTTCCCGTACATCGCCGGCGACCTGGAAGCGCTGTTCGGCTTGAGCGTGGCCGATGCGATGGCGGACGAGAAGCGGCTGATGGCCTGCATCGATGCGCAGGATCGCGAGCGTGTCCGCCAGGCGCTGGACCACGCCGCACGCGATTTCGCCGCGCTGGACATCGAGTTCCGCACCAGCCCACACGGCAGCCTTCGTTGGGTGCGCTCGCGCGCGCTGCCCTACGCGGTCGATGCCGGTGAAATCCTGTGGAGCGGGTACTGGGTGGATGTCACGGAGGCACGTGCACAGGCCGATGCGCTGGCTGCCGCCAAGGCTGCGGCCGAGCACGCGACCGCGGCCAAGTCCGATTTCCTGGCCACGATGAGCCATGAGATCCGCACGCCCATGAGCGGAGTGCTGGGCATGCTTGAAGTGCTGGCCCATACCCCGCTCGATGGCGAACAGCGGCGCATCATCGCGGTGATCGAGGACTCGGCGCAGATGCTCCGGCACATCCTTGACGACATCCTGGACTACTCGCGGATCGAAGCCGGCGCGCTGCGCCTGGAACTGCAGCCGCTGGCGCTGCGCGGCCTGCTCGACAACGTGCAGCAGCTGCTGTCGCCGCAGGCCGCGGCCAAAGGGCTGACACTGCAGCTGCAGGTCGATGTGGCGGTGGCGCCGATGCACCTGGGCGATGGCATGCGCCTGCGCCAGATCGCGTTCAACCTGCTCAGCAATGCCATCAAGTTCACCGAGCAGGGCGGCGTTGCCATCGCGCTGGGCGTGACCGACGAGGAGGATGGCGCGCAGCGGCTGCGTCTGGCGGTGACCGACACCGGTATCGGCATCTCACCGGGGCAGCGCGAGCGCCTGTTCAAGCCCTTCGCCCAGGCCGATATCGCCACCACCCGCCAGTACGGTGGCACCGGGCTGGGCTTGAGCATCTGCCAGCGGCTGGTCGCCTTGATGGGCGGCAGCCTGGAACTGCACAGCGTGCCCGGGGAGGGTACTGAAGTGGTGGTGCACCTGCTGTTGCCGCGGGTGCCGGCGATGGAGTCCGATGCGGCCCCGGCACGCGACGGCGAGCCGTTGGGTGCGTTGCCGGAGACGCTGCGGCAGTACCGCGTGCTGGTGGTGGAGGACCATCCCACCAACCAGGCGCTGATGCGCTGGCGGCTGCAGCAACTCGGCCTTGCCTACGCGCTTGCCGCGCAGGGGCAGGACGCGCTGGCGCTGCTGGAGCAGGAACACTTCGACCTGGTGATCACCGATTGCCGGATGCCGGTGCTGGACGGCTACGCCATGACCCGGCGCCTGCGCGAACGCGAACTGGAGCGCGGCCTGCCGCGGATGCCGGTGATCGCATTGACTGCCAGCGCGCTCGCCGAAGACCTGCAACGCTGCCGCGAGGCCGGCATGGACGATCTGCTGGCCAAGCCTGTCGCGCTGGCCACCTTGCGCCAGGTGCTGCTGCGCTGGCTGCCCGGCCACGAGGAAACGCCGGTGGCCGTCCCGCAGGCGACACCGTCGGGCGCGATGCCGACGCGCACGGCGATCGTGCAGCGCTTCGGTTCCGAGCATGTGGCCGGCGTGATGATCGAGAGCATGCGCAGCACCACCGAAGAGGACCTGCGCCGCGCCCAGGCGGCTCGCGCGCAGGGTGACAGTGACACGGTGGCAGAGGTGCTGCACCGCATTGTCGGCGGGCTGGGCACCCTCGGTGCCGGTGTGCTGGTGGAACAGGCGCGTTCGCTGATGCAGCAGGTCGGCGTGCACGGCGTGGATGCCTGCGGCGAGGAACTGGAGCGCTTCGATGCCGCCCTGCGCACTTACCTGGCGTCGCTGCAACAGGACTGACGGTCAGCGTGCCTGCTGCAGGTACTCGATGACCTGACGCCGCCGTTCCGCATCGGCGGTGGCATTGACCATCCGCGACCCCGGCACAACGGCGGCCGGCGCGCGCAGGAAGGTATCCAGGGTGTCCGTGCTCCAGGTGATGTCGGCCTGGCGCATTGCAGTGGAATAGGGATAGTCGGCCAGGCTGCCGGCGCGACGCCCGACCACCCCGTGCAGGTTGGGACCGAAACGATGCACGCCACCCGGGGTGACGGTGTGGCATCCGGCACAGATCGCGAACGCGCGCTGCAGCTGCTGTTGATGCACCTGCTCGGGCGTCTGCGCAGTGCGCGTGCACGCACACAGGCACAGCGCGACCCCGAGCAGGCAGGCGTGTCGCATCACATGCCCGTGTAGTTCGGGCCGCCACCGCCCTGCGGGGTCACCCAGACGATGTTCTGGGTGGGGTCCTTGATGTCGCAGGTCTTGCAGTGCACGCAGTTCTGCGCATTGATCTGCAGCTGCTCCTGGCCCTGCGCACCGACGAATTCGTACACCCCGGCCGGGCAGTAGCGCGCTTCCGGGCCGGCATACTCGGCCAGGTTGATCCGCACCGGCACGCTGGCGTCCTTGAGCGTGAGGTGACTGGGCTGGTCTTCGGCATGGTTGGTGCTGCTCAGGAACACCGAGCTGAGCTTGTCGAAGGTGAGCACGCCATCGGGCTTGGGATAGACGATCCTGGCGTGCTTGTCGGCCGCCTCCAGACAGGCGTGGTCCGGGGTGYTGTGGCGCAGCGTCCACGGCGGGTTGCGGATGCCGAGCTTGGGCAGCAGCCACTGCTCGATGCCGGTCATCAGCGTGGCCACGGTCTGGCCCTTCTTGAACCACTGCTTGAAGTTCTTGGACTGCTTGAGCTCCTCATGTAGCCAGCTGGTCTCGAACGCGGCCGGGTAGGCGCTGAGTTCGTCGTGCTGACGATCGGCGGCGAGCGCATCGAACGCTGCATCGGCGGCCAGCATGCCGGTCTTGATCGCCGCATGGCTGCCCTTGATCCGGCTGACGTTGAGGAAGCCGGCCTCGCAGCCGACCAGCGCGCCACCGGGAAACACCGTCTTGGGCAGCGACATCAGGCCGCCGGCGGTGATCGCGCGCGCGCCGTAACCAATGCGCTTGCCGCCTTCCAGGTGCTTGCGGATGGACGGGTGGGTCTTGAAACGCTGGAATTCTTCGAACGGGCTCAGCCACGGGTTCTTGTAATCCAGGCCGACCACGTAGCCGATCGACACCTTGCCGCCGTCGGCGTGGTACAGGAACGCGCCGCCATAGGTGGCGTTGTCCAGCGGCCAGCCGGCGGCATGCACCACCAGGCCCGGCTCATGCTTGGCCGGATCGATCTGCCACAGTTCCTTGATGCCGATACCGTAGGCCTGCGGGTCCTTGCCGGCATCCAACTGGTAGCGCGCGATCAACTGGCGGCCAAGGTGGCCGCGCGAGCCTTCGGCAAAGATCGTGTACCTGGCATGCAGTTCCATGCCGCGTTCGAAATTGGGGCCGGGGGTGCCGTTCTTTTCGATGCCCATGTCGCCGGTGGCCACGCCCATCACCGCGCCTTCGGCGGTGTAGAGGACTTCGGCGGCGGGGAACCCGGGGAAGATCGACACTTCCAGCGCTTCGGCCTGCTGCGCCAGCCAGCGGGTCACCTCGCCCAGGCTGACAATGTAATTGCCGTCGTTGTGGAAGCACTCCGGCAGCAGCGCATGCGGGGTGCCGCGCGCGCCGGTTTCGCTGAGGAACAGGAACTCGTCACGGGTGACTTTCTGCTTCAGCGGCGCGCCGCGCTCGGCCCAGTCCGGGAAGAGCTCGGTCAGCGCGCGCGGGTCCATGATCGCGCCGGACAGGATGTGCGCACCCGGCTCGGAACCTTTCTCCAGGATGCACACGGACAACTCGCGGCCGGCCTCGATCGCGCGCTGGCGCAGGCGGATCGCGGTGGCCAGGCCGGCGGGGCCGGCGCCGACGATCACCACGTCAAATTCCATGGCTTCACGCGGGGGCAGGACGGGGGTCTCTTCGCTCATGGGGGTGCGTAACTCTTGGGTAGTGCCGTCGGCCAAAGCCGCTGGCGGTTGCCTGGGAATCGCGCGCGCGGCAGACGGCGCAACTACTGGATCAGGTGTGCAGGGTAGCCGGACGCGGCGTTTCCGCCTAGATCGCCGACGTTGACGCCACGTGAGTGCGTGCTTCACGCATGCCGATGGTGCGGCGCACCAATGCCGATGCGCCCGCAATCTTGAGTGGGGGTAGCGCCACGTGTCGTCCGCTGCGCACGGCGCTCATGGCGCCTGCCAGCCAGCCAGCCACGCACGGCGTGGCTCTACCTGGGTGGGCCGCCGGCAGCACCTGCGGTCGCGTCATTGCCGCGGCCGTGCTGCGGCGTGCCTTGGCCGGATGCGGTGCAGCGACCACAATGGCCCCCTGTTTGATCGCCTTCATGCCCGGGTAGCCATGTCACTGAATCCGTACGACCTGTTTGATGTCCGCGCCCTGCTCACCGATGAGGAGCGTGCCGTGCAGGACACGGTGGCGCGCTTCACCGACGCGCGCGTGCTGCCGATCATCGGCGACGCGTTCGACCAGGGCCGCTTTCCGGACGAGTTGATCCCGGAAATCGCCGCGCTCGGTCTGCTCGGCTCCAGCCTGCCCGAGCAGTACGGCGGTGGCGGGCTCAACGCGGTCAGCTACGGCCTGATCTGCCAGGAGCTGGAGCGCGGCGATTCTGGCCTGCGCAGCTTCGTCTCGGTGCAGAGTTCGCTGTGCATGTACCCGATCTTCGCCTACGGCAGCGAGGAACAGCGCACGCGCTGGCTGCCGGACATGGCCGCCGGCAAGGTGATCGGCTGCTTCGGCCTGACCGAGGCGCATGGCGGTTCGGATCCGGCGGCGATGAAGACCCGTGCGGTACGCGATGGCGGCGACTGGGTGGTCAACGGCAGCAAGATGTGGATCACCAGCGGCCCGGTGGCCGACATCGCCATCGTCTGGGCGCATACCGAAGACGGCATCCAGGGTTTCGTGCTGGAGAAGGGCATGGCCGGTTTCACTACCCAGGAAATCAAGCACAAGATGAGCCTGCGTGCCTCGCTGACCGGTGCGCTGTTCTTCGACAACGTACGCGTGCCAGAGCGCAACCGCCTGCCCAACGTGCAGGGCCTGAAGGGCCCGTTGGGCTGCTTGAACCAAGCCCGATACGGCATCAGCTGGGGCCCGATCGGGGCCGCGGTGGCGTGCCTGGACGAGGCGCTGAACTACACCAAGCAACGGGTGCTGTTCGGGCGCCCGGTGGCGGCCACACAGAGCGCGCAGATCAAGCTGGCCGACATGGCCCGGCGGATCACCACGGCGCAGTTGCTGGCGCTGCAGCTGGGGCGGTTGAAGGATGCCGGGCAGCTGCATCCGCAGCAGGTCAGTCTGGCCAAGTGGAACAACTGCCGCATGGCGATAGACATCGCGCGCGAATGCCGCGACCTGCTCGGCGGCGCGGGCATCACCACCGAACACATGGCGATTCGGCACGCGCTGAACCTGGAATCGGTGATCACCTATGAGGGCACCGAGACCGTGCACCAGCTGGTGATCGGGCGCGAGCTGACGGGCATCAACGCGTTTTAAGGGTGTCGGCTTAAGGGTGTCGGCGGTGTCGGGAGCCGGCCAGCGGCCGGCACTACCGTTGAACGGGCCACTTGAGCAACGGTCAGGTGCTACGCGGCCGGCAGGTGCCTGTGTCACCGGTAGGTGCCGACCGTTGGTCGGCACGGCGTGCTATTCCCCGCCGGCGAACCCGTTCTGGCGCCATGCCTCGTACATCACCACGGCGACCGTGTTGGACAGATTGAGGCTGCGGTTGTCCGGCTGCATCGGCAGGCGCAGGCGCCGACCATCGGGGAGTGCGTCAAGCAGGTCCTGTGGCAGGCCGCGGGTTTCCGGGCCGAACAGGAAGGCATCGCCGTCTTCGAACTGCTGGGTGTCGTAACGCACGCTGCCGCGGGTACTGAGGGCGAACAGTCGCCGGGGTGCGATGGTCTGCAGGGCGGTAGCCAGGTCTGGATGCACCTGCAGTCGAGCGTATTCGTGATAGTCCAGGCCGGCGCGTTTGAGCTGCTTGTCGCTCAGGTCGAAACCGAGCGGCTCGATCAAATGCAGCCGCGCGCCGGTGTTGGCGCAGAGGCGGATCACATTGCCGGTGTTCGGCGGGATTTCGGGTTGGAACAGGATGACGTGGAACGTGGGCGCGGTCATCGCCGCAGTTTACGCGGCTGCTGCGCGTTACCGCAGCAACCGGTTACGGACGGACCAGCACCTGGACAGCGGTTTCCAGCGCCAGGGCCTGCAGATCGGCGGCCGACGGACGCACCTGCAGGGCCGGCAGGTTGACGATCACGTCGCGGGCGACGGCGGTGGCGGCGGCGGTCAGGGTGGCGACGTAATCGCGATCGTTGACCTGTTCGGCAGCCAGGGCCTGGCGCTGTTCGGCGGTCGGGCGCACTTCCACCGAGGCCAGCGTGGTGACGCGGCGGCTGCCGGCCAGTTCGGCGCGGTAGTCGGCAATCAGGCCAGCGGTCGGGCGGACTTCCACCAGGGCCAGGGTCGGGATGGCGCTGCTGCGCTCGACCTCGGCCTGGGCAATCTGGTCGGCCGACGGGCGGACCTGCAGGGTATCCAGGGTGGTGATGGCGGCGGCCTGCACGTTCGAAGCAAACGCGGAACCGGCGGCGAGGGCGATGGCGATGGCGAGGATCTTGGTGTTCATGGCGGGCCTGTTTAGTGTTGGTGGGCAGTGGTGTGGTAGTAAGGTAGTACACCGGTTCGGGGCTTGCAAGAACAATCTGCACTTTCTTTATTTTGTTCAGCGCGGAGTCAGTTTTGTTCTGTTCTTCGCGTTGCCCCACCCAGTACCAAGCAGGCGCCGTGCCAACTTTTAGTGGTTGATTTAAAAGGGTTTTGTGTTTGATTCAGGGTGTCCGCTGTCCGGACACCTGTCCGCGCCGGGCGCGCCTTGGTCCGCGGCCTGGTGCTCAGCAATGAGTGAGCAGGCCTATCAAAGGCGCCCAGGGGCAGGAAGTTCCCCGATACCGGCAATGACTGTTGGCGGATGCCGCGGGTGCCCGCCACGCGCTAGCATCGGTCTTCACTTTCATGACCAAGGAAACGGAATGACCGTCCAACTCCGCCCGCGTGCCGCGCTGCTGGCTGTAGCGCTCTCCGCCGCCCTGGGCAGCTTCGTGCCGGCGCCTGTGCTGGCCAAGCCCGCCACGCCGGCCAAGGTGGACATTCCGTTCGAGCAGTTCACCCTTCCCAACGGCCTGCGCGTGGTGGTGCACACCGACCGCAAGGCCCCGATCGTGGCGGTGAACATCTGGTACCACGTGGGCAGCAAGGACGAACCGGCGGGGCGCACCGGCTTCGCGCACCTGTTCGAACACCTGATGTTCCAGGGCAGCGAAAACCACAACGGCGAGTACTTCGAGCCCTTCAAGCAGGTCGGTGTGACCGGCCAGAACGGCACCACCAACACCGACCGCACCAATTACTTCGAGAACGTGCCGACCACCGCGCTGGACATGGCGTTGTGGATGGAGTCAGACCGCATGGGCCATCTGCTGGGTGCGATCGATCAGGCCGCGCTCGACGAACAGCGCGGCGTGGTCCAGAACGAAAAGCGCCAGGGCGAAAACCAGCCTTACGGGCAGGTCTGGGAAAAGCTGACCCGCGCGATGTATCCGGAAGGCCACCCGTACCACCACAGCGTGATCGGGTCGATGAACGACCTCAACGCGGCGTCGCTGGATGACGTCAAGACCTGGTTCCGCACTTGGTACGGCCCCAACAACGCGGTGCTGGTGCTGGCCGGCGACATCGACTTGGCCACCGCCAAGGAAAAGGTCGCCAGGTACTTCGGCGACATCCCGGCCGGTCCGAGCATGGCCCAGCCGAAGGTGGACGTGGCCAAGCGCGAGAAGAGCACGCGTGAAGTGATGACCGACAAGGTGCCGCAGGCGCGCATCTACCGCGCCTGGAACGTGGCCCAGGTCGGCACCACCGACCTGGACCAGCTGCAGCTGTTCGCCCAGGTGCTCGGCGGTGCCAAGTCCTCGCGTCTGGACCAGCGCCTGCTGCACCAGGACAAGCTGGTGGACAACATCAGCGCCGGCGCCTACAGCTCGCAGCTGGGGTCCAACTTCGTGGTGATGGCCACCGTGAAGCAGGGCGTGGACCCGGCCAAGGTCGAAGCGATCATCGACGAGGAAATCAAGCGCCTGGTCAAGGATGGCCCGAGCGCCGATGAACTGAGCCGTGGCAAGACCGCCTTCCGGGCCGGCTTCATCCGTGGCATCGAGCGTATCGGCGGCTTTGGCGGCAAGGCCGATGCGCTGGCCGAATGCACCGTGTTCGAAGGCGATCCGGGTTGCTTCCGCCGGTCGCTGGCGACCATCGATGCGGCCAGCGCCGACGACGTGCGCAGCGCCGGTGCCAAGTGGCTGGGCGTGGGCGACCACACGGTGGTGGTGGAGCCGGGCGCGCGCGTGGCGCTGGCCGAATTGCCGTCCGAATCGCCCAAGCCGTTCACCGTACCGGCCGTGGATCCCAAGTTCACCACCCTGCCCAAGCAGGTCGACCGCAGCACCGGCGTACCGCAGACCAAGACCTTCCCGGAGCTGAAATTCCCGCAGCTGCACCGCGCCACGCTCAAGAACGGCACCCAGGTGATCCTGGCCGAACGCCACGACATTCCGGTGGTGCAGTTCAGCTATGAATTCCCCGGTGGCTTCACCGCCGACCAGGGCCGCAAGCAGGGCACCGCCAACTTCACCATGGACCTGATGGGCGAAGGCGCCGGCAAGCTCGGCGCACTGCCGTTCGCCAACGCCGCCGATGCCCTCGGCGCCAGCCTGGGTGCGTCGGCATCGCTGGACAGCGCCAGCGTCTACCTGTCGGCCTTGAAGGAAAACCTGGCCCCGTCGCTGGCCCTGTATGCGGACATGCTGCGCCAGCCGCGCTTCGAGCAGGGCGAGATCGACCGGGTCAAGGCGACCTGGATCGCCGGCATCCAGCAGGAGAAGGTCAACCCCAGCGCGGCGGCGATGCGCGTGATGCCGACCCTGTTGTACGGCGCCGGTCATCCGTACGCGATTCCGTTCACGGGCAGTGGCAATGAAGCCGACATCCAGTCGCTGACCCGCCAGGACCTGGTCGATTTCCACCGTGACGCGCTGCGTCCCGAGCAGGGCACGCTGATCGTGGTCGGCGACACCACCCTGAAGGAAATCGTGCCGCTGCTGGAGCGTCAGTTCGGTGACTGGAAGGGCCAGGGCACTGCCCCGCCGGTCAAGGCGCCGGTCGACGTGGCCCGCCCRACCCACGCCCGCGTGTACCTGATCGACCAGCCCGGCGCCGTCCAGGCCAACCTGTTCGCCAGCCAGGTGGTCCCGTCGGCGATGGATCCGGGCAGCACCCGCTTCGACATCGCCAACGGCGTGCTCGGCGGCGACTTCACGTCGCGCCTGAACATGAACCTGCGTGAGGAGAAACACTGGTCCTACGGTGCCGGCAGCAGTGCCAGCAACACCCTGGGCCAGCGCCCTTGGGGTGCCCGTGCGCCGGTGCAGATCGACAAGACCGCCGAGTCGATGCGGGAAATGCAGAAGGAGATCCGCGACTTCGCCAGTGGCGCCAAGCCGGCCACTGCCGCCGAAGTGGCGCGCATCCGCAACATCCAGACGCTGAGCCTGCCCGGCGCGTATGAAACCGCCAGTGCGGTGCTGGGCACCATCAGCGGCATCGTGCGTTACCAGCGTCCGGACGACTATGTGTTCAAGCGCAAGGCCGAGATCGAGGCCATGACCCCGGCGCAGGTGCAGCAGGCGGCGGCCACGCTGGACCCGAACACCCTCACCTGGGTGGTGGTCGGTGACCTGAAGCAGACCGAGAAGGAGGTCCGCGCGCTGAACCTGGGCGAGGTCCACGTGATCGATGCAGATGGCAAGGTAGTGCCGGCCGCTGGCCGGCAACCTCGCTGACCTGCCGAAGCAGGGGGCCGGGCTTCGGCCCGGCACCCCATCACCCCCGATTCAGCCGTTTCCCGCACACTCCTTTCTCGTCGCCCAGCCAGGTCTCCCACATGCGCGTTCTTCTGCTTTCCCTGCTCACCCTCAGCGCCACCGCCTGCACGTGGGTGCCGATCGAACCGGTAGGCAAGACCGTGCGCGTGCTGCCTCCCGGCCAGGTGCCGAGCGGCTGCCAGAGCAAGGGCGAGGTGGTGGTGACGGTCAAGAGCAAGGTGGCCTTCTACAACCGCAACCCCCTGCGCGTGCAGGAAGAACTGGAAACCCTGGCACGCAATGAAGCCCCCAGCGCCGGGGCCAATGCCGTCCAGGCCAGTGGCCAGCCGGCCGATGGCAGCCAGCGTTTCCTGGCCTTCCAGTGCCCGCCTCGCTGAACCCTTCAGCGCCCGGCCGCGCACCATACGCCCAAGCGTGAATTCGTAAAGGTGCGGTGAAGGCAAGGCCGGCTTACAATAGCGCCCCCTTTGCCTGAGCCTTGGCGCTAACTGATGCTCTTCAAGAATGTCTCTATCGCCGGCCTGGCGCACATCGACGCGCCGCACACGCTGACGTCCAAGGAAATCAACGAACGTCTGCAGCCGACGCTGGATCGTCTGGGCATCCGTACCGACGTGCTCGGCGATATCGCCGGCATCCACGCCCGTCGTCTGTGGGATGCGGACATGCTCGCCTCCGATGCGGCGACCCTGGCCGCCCGCAAGGCGCTGGAAGATGCCGGGATCGGCGCCGACAAGATCGGCCTGCTGGTCAACACCTCGGTCAGCCGCGACTATCTGGAGCCGTCCACCGCCAGCATCGTCTCGGGCAACCTGGGCGTGGGCGATGAGTGCATGACCTTCGACGTCGCCAACGCCTGCCTGGCCTTCATCAATGGCATGGACATCGCTGCGCGCATGCTTGAGCGCGGTGAGATCGACTACGCGCTGATCGTCGATGGCGAAACCGCCAACCTGGTCTACGAGAAGACCCTCGAGCGCATGGCCCTGCCGGGCGTGACCGCCGATGACTTCCGCAACGAGATGGCCGCGCTGACCCTGGGCTGCGGTGCCGCCGCCATGGTGATGGCACGGACCGAACTGGTGCCCGACGCGCCGCGTTACCGCGGTGGCGTGACCCGTTCGGCCACCGAGTGGAACCAGCTGTGCCGCGGCAACCTGGACCGCATGGTCACCGACACCCGCATGCTGCTGATCGAGGGCATCAAGCTGGCCCAGAAGACCTTCGTGGCTGCACGCGAAGCGCTGGGCTGGGCGGTGGACGAACTGGACCAGTTCGTCATCCACCAGGTGAGCCAGCCGCACACCGCCGCGTTCATCAAGAACTTCGGCATCGACCCGAAGAAGGTCATGACCATCTTCGGCGAGCACGGCAACATCGGTCCGGCCTCGGTGCCGATCGTGCTGAGCAAGCTCAAGGAACTGGGCCGGCTGAAGAAGGGCGATCGCATCGCGCTGCTCGGTATCGGCTCGGGCCTGAACTGCTCGATGGCCGAAGTGGTCTGGTAACAAGACCGCTACGTTGAATCCAAGGGCCGGTACTACCGGCCCTTTTTACAGG
>NZ_JBFULO010000040.1:0-17436 GCF_054049855.1 Stenotrophomonas sp. P5_B8
CCGTGCGGCCGTCGTCCAGGGTGATCTCGGCCGACTGCGGGCTGGTGATGATGCGTTCGGACTTGAACAGGCCCTGGGCGCGGATCGACTCCAGTTCTTCAACATAGTGCTGGGTCAGCGGGGCGGTGGTGGCATCGCTCATGGCAGGCAGTCTTCGGCACGGGAAAACCGGGATTTTACCTGCCGGCGGCGACGCTGGGGTTGCGCGCGCCGGCCGATCAGGCCAGTGCCGGCACCGACAGTTGCAGACGTGATTGTTGCATCGCAATATCAATCAGGTTAAAAAACTGTAAACCGCCGCCATTCCGCCCACCCCCACCGTCTGGAGAGACCCCGCATGAACCACGCCACGCGCTGTACCGCCGCCGTTGTGCTCTGCGCCGCCCTGCTTGCCCCGTTCGCCGCCAGTGCCCAGGACGAGGCCGCCTCTCCCTTCAGCTGGAACGTCACCGGCGTCTCCGACTACGTGTTCCGCGGTGTCTCGCAGACCGACGAGGACCCGACTCTGCAGGCCGGTTTCACCTACACCTCGCCGGTCGGTCTTTACGCCGGCGTGTGGGGCTCGGGCGTGGACTTTGGCGACGGTGGCCCGGATGCCGAGGTCGATTACCTGATCGGGTATGCGTTCGACGTCACCGACAACGTCAACCTGGACCTGCTGCTCAATCGTTACACCTACCCGGGCTCCAGCGACCTGGCCTACAACGAGTTCATCACCAAGACCACGTTCGCCAAGCAGTACAGCCTGACGGTGACCTACACCAACGATGTATTCAATTCGGGCACCGATGGCTGGTACTACGCCGTGGGCGGCGAGTGGGCGCTGCCGCAGGAGTTCACCCTGGCCGCCAACGTGGGTCGCAGCACCTTCGAGGAAGGCATCTCCAAGGACTACACCGATTGGAACATCGGGGTGAATCGCAGCTTCGGCCTGTTCACCCTGGGCCTGGGCTATTACGGCACCGACGGCAACGGCCGCGACAACTCCGGCAAGCTGGCCGACAACCGCGTGGTGTTCACGGTAGCGGTAGGCAAGTAGTGCCGGCCGCTGGCCGGCTCCTCGCGCCACCGGCCACCCCGCGAAACAAAAAAAGGCGCCCGGATGGGCGCCTTTTCAATGCTGGCCTGGCACCGGATCCCCGCTGGAGCAGAGCCCCCTGCCGTTGAAGGGGACGCGCCGACGGCGCGGGCAAAAGGTGACAGGGGCCGTTGATCGTCCGTGCCAAAGGCACTGAGGATCAATTCCAGCTCAACACCACCTTGCCGGCCTTGCCCTGTTCCATCAGGTCGAAACCCTTCTGGAAGTCGTCGATCGGCAGCTGGTGGGTGAGCACCTTGCCGAGCGGGAAACCGGACAGCACCAGCTGGGTCATCTTGTACCAGGTCTCGTACATCTTGCGGCCGTAGATGCCCTGCACGGTGAGGCCCTTGAAGATGATCTTGTCCCAGTCGCAGCCAGCGCCCCGCGGCATGATGCCGAGCATGGCGATCTTGCCGCCGTGGTACATGCAGTCGAGCATGTCGTTGAAGGCGCGCGGGTTGCCGCTCATTTCCAGGCCCACGTCGAAGCCCTCCATGTGCAGGTCCTTCATCACGTCCTTGAGCGAGGTGTTGGAGACGTTGACCACGCGGGTGGCGCCCATGTCGGCGGCCAGCTTGAGGCGGAAGTCGTTGACGTCGGTGACCACCACGTTGCGCGCGCCGATGTGTTTGCAGATGCCGGCGGCGATGATGCCGATGGGGCCGGCGCCGGTGATCAGCACGTCTTCACCGATGACGTTGAACTCCAGCGCGCAGTGCGCGGCGTTGCCGTAGGGGTCGAAGAAGGCAGCCAGTTCGGACGGGATCTGGTCGGGGATGGGCCACAGGTTGCTGGCCGGCATGACCATGTATTCGGCGAAGGCGCCGTTGACGTTGACGCCGATGCCGACGGTGTTGGGGCACAGGTGCGGGCGGCCGCCACGGCAGTTGCGGCAGTGGCCGCAGACGATGTGGCCTTCGGCCGAGACGCGCTGGCCGACTTCATAGCCGGTGACGCCGGGGCCGATTTCGGCGATGCGGCCGACGAATTCGTGGCCGATGGTGAGGCCGGGCTTGATGGTGCGCTGGCTCCATTCGTCCCACAGGTAGATATGCAGGTCGGTACCGCAGATGGCGGTCTTTTCCAGCTTGATCAGGACTTCGTTGGGACCCGGGGTCGGGACCGGCACGTTTTCCAGCCAGATGCCCTTGGCGGCTTCACGCTTGACCAGGGCCTTCATTGTTTGCTGCGCCATCTCGGTGGAACTCGTCGGGGGGAAAACGCGGATTATAGAGCCGATGGCGGTTTTCCCATGTTGCGTTGCGGGTGGTGTGGGGTAGGGGCAGCGCCTCCTTCTGGCGTGGGAGGTGCCGGGCAGGCCGGTGCAGGACACGCCGTGAACCCATCCTTGGGGGCTCGGTATTGCCATCCATGGCAATACACGGTCCTGCACCGGCCTGCCCGGCACCTCCGGACACATGGCTGCGCCTGGCAGAAGGCGAAAGCGGGAGGGTAGAGCCGGGCCATGCCCGGCTGGCCGCGCACCGCGCGGCAATGATCGGGGCCGGTCACCGCCCATGACTTCCGGGGTTCGGACCGGGGCAGGGGGGCGGGCTAGAATCGGCGGTTCTCTTTGCAAGGGGCTGCTCAATGCGCTCGAACCTGCTCGCTTTTTCCGTCGTCGCCAGCCTTGGGCTGGTCCAGGTTGCCCAAGCCGCTGAAGGCATGTGGGTGCCGCAGCAGCTGCCGGAAATCGCCGGTCCGCTCAAGCAGGCGGGGCTGAAGCTGTCGCCGGAGCAGATCTCCAACCTGACCGGCGACCCGATGGGTGCGGTGGTGGCGCTGGGCGGCTGCACCGCCAGCTTCGTGTCGCCGCAGGGCCTGGTGGTGACCAACCACCATTGCGCCTACGGTGCGATCCAGCTGAACTCGACCGCCGAGAAGAACCTGATCAAGGACGGCTTCAACGCACCCACCCTGAAGGATGAGCTGAGCGCCGGCCCGAACGCGCGCGTGTACGTGCTCGACCAGATCACCGATGTGACCGCGCAGGCCAAGGCCGCCATCGCCGCCGCCGGCAAGAATCCGCTGGCGCGGACCCGCGCGCTGGATGCCTTCGACAAGGCACAGACCGCAGCGTGCGAAGCCGATGCCGGGTTCCGCTGCCGTCTGTTCAGTTTTTCCGGCGGCAACACCTACCGCCTGTTCCGCAACATCGAGATCAAGGACGTGCGCCTGGTCTACGCGCCCCCGGGCAGCGTCGGCAAGTTCGGTGGCGACATCGACAACTGGATGTGGCCGCGCCACACCGGCGATTTCTCGTTCTATCGCGCCTATGTGGGCAAGGACGGCAAGCCGGCCGCGTTCTCGGCCGACAACGTGCCCTACCAGCCCAAGCACTTCCTGACATTCGCCGACACGCCGCTGGGCGCCGACGACTTCGTGATGGTGGCCGGTTACCCGGGCCGCACCAACCGCTATGCGCTGGCCGGTGAGTTCAACGAAACCGCCACCTGGACCTACCCGACCATCGCGCGCCACTACAACGCGGTGATCGATCTGATCGGCAAGGCGGGTCAGCAGGATGCGGACATCAAGGTGAAATACGCCGCCACCATGGCGGGCCTGAACAACACCGCCAAGAATTATCAGGGCCAGCTGGATGGCTTCAAGCGCATCGATGCGGCCGGCCAGAAGCAGGCCGAAGAAGCGGCCGTGCTGGCGTGGCTGAAGCAGCAGGGCGCGGCCGGCAAGCCGGCGCTGGCCGCGCACGCGCAGCTGATCAAGCACCTGGAAGAAGGCCGCGCCACGCGCGATCGCGACCTGATCGTGAGCCAGTTCAACAACACCGCCGTGCTGGGCTCGGCGCTCAGCCTGTACCGCCTGTCGATCGAACGTGCCAAGGCGGACGCCGAGCGCGAAGCCGGTTACCAGGAGCGCGACCTGCCCTCGATCGAAGGCGGGCTGAAGCAGATGGACCGCCGCTATGTCGCGCGCATGGACCAGCAGCTGCAGACGTACTGGCTCAGCCAGTACGCTGCGCTGCCGGCCGCGCAGCGCAACAACGAGGTGCTCAACCAGTGGCTGGCGGGCAGCGACAAGGCCGCCATCGATGGCCTGGTCGGCAAGCTGGCCGGCACGCAGCTGGGCAGCCTGGACGAGCGCCTGAAGTGGTTCAAGGCCGACCGTGCCGCCTTCGAAGCCAGCACCGATCCGGCCATCCAGTACGCGGTGGCGGTGATGCCGGCGCTGCTCAAGCAGGAAGAACAGAAGAAGACCCGCGAAGGCGAGTCGCTGGTCTCGCGCCCGCTGTATCTGCAGGCATTGGCCGACTACAAGAAGAGCAAGGGCGAGTTCGTCTATCCCGACGCCAACCTGTCGCTGCGCATCACCTTCGGCAACGTGATGGGGTACACCCCGAAGGACGGCGTGGCCTACACCCCGTTCACCACGCTGGAAGGCGTGGCCGCCAAGGAAACCGGTGCCGATCCGTTCGACTCGCCCAAGGCGCTGCTCGATGCGGTCAAGGCCAAGCGTTACGGTGGCCTGGAAGACAAGCGCGTCGGCTCGGTGCCGGTGAACTTCCTGTCCAACCTGGACATCACCGGTGGCAACTCCGGCTCGCCGGTGCTCGATGCCCACGGCAAGCTGGTCGGCCTGGCCTTCGATGGCAACTGGGAATCGGTCAGCTCCAACTGGGTGTTCGATCCGGTGATGACCCGCATGATCGCCGTCGACAGCCGTTACATGCAGTGGATCATGCAGGAAGTGGCGCCGGCGCCGCAGCTGCTGAAAGAGCTGAACCTGGCCAAATAAGCCCCTCCCGACCCCGCGGCGAACACCGCGGGGTTTTTCGTTGCGGGTTGCCGGCCGTTGGCTGGCAACCACGCGATGTCAGGTGCGGGCAAGCGCCACCCCGACCCCTCGCAGACCGATGGTCGCGACGGCGGCAGCCGGGCAGGGCACGGGGTATCATGCGTGTCCCCTCGATCATTCACATCTTGTGAACGATTGCGACCGCATTCCTCCCCCCAAGGACTCCCAGTACGCATGCGCATCCTGCTTGCCCGCCACGGTGAAACACCGTGGAATGCCGAAGGCCGCTACCAGGGCCAGATCGATATCCCGTTGTCGCCGATCGGCGAAGCCCAGGCACAGGCCCTCGGGGAGCGCCTGAAGTCGGTCGATATCACCCGTGCGGTGGCGTCGCCGCTGTCGCGTGCACAGCGCACCGCACAGTTGGCCCTCGGCGCCGAACGTGCGCCGATGTTGCTGACCGAACCGGACCTGCAGGAAATCGCCCACGGCGAGTGGGAAGGCCTGCTCGCCAGCGAAATCAATGAAAAGGATCCGTCGCGCCTGCAGGCCTGGCGCAACGAGCCGGACACCGTGCTGATGCCCGGCGGCGAATCGCTGCGACTGGTGCTGGAGCGCAGCTGGCGCGGCCTGGCCCGCGCGGCCGAAGGTCTCGGCGAGCACGACACTTTGCTGGTGGTCGCCCATGACGCGGTCAACCGCGTGATCCTGTGCCGCATCCTCGGCCTGCCGCTGTCGCGGCTGTGGACCTTCCGCCAGGCGCCGACCACGTTGAACCTGCTCGAAGGCGTCGACCTGGACCAGCTCGAAGTGGTGCGCCTGAACGATTGCGCCCACCACACGCCGTTCTTCGGCGAAGCCAAGCACCGCGCACTGTAATCCTCTGACCCACTGATCCAACGCCCATGACCACCGTCGCCCCGCAGACCCTCACCGACTGGCTCACCTACATCGAGCAGCAGCATCCGGCCACCATCGACATGGGCCTGGAGCGCGTCCGCAACGTGGCGCAGGCGATGGGACTGGGGCAGCCGGGCACGCACACCATCGTGGTCGGCGGCACCAACGGCAAGGGCTCTACCGTCGCCTTCATCGAGGCGATCGCGCGTGCGGCCGGCTGGAAGGTCGGTGCGTATACCTCCCCGCATCTGCTGCGCTACAACGAGCGCGTGCGCATCGATGGCCAGGACGTGTCCGATGATGCGCTGACCGCTGCCTTCCAGGCGATCGAAGCGGCGCGTGGCAGCACCACGCTGACCTATTTCGAGTACGGCACGCTGGCGGCACTCAAGCTGTTCGGCGATGCCGGCCTCGATCTGGCCGTGCTGGAAGTCGGCCTGGGGGGACGTCTGGACGCGGTGAACATCGTCGATGCCGATGTGGCGGTGATCACCACGGTGGATATCGACCACAGCGACTGGCTGGGCGAGGACCGCGAAGCCATCGGCGTGGAGAAGGCCGGCATCATCCGCGGCTGGAAGCCGGTGATCCTGGGTGAAACCGATCCGCCGTCCAGCGTGCTGGCCCGCGCATATCTGCTGGGTGCCAACGCGATCCGCGGTGGCAGCGACTTCTTCGTCGATGTGATCGATGCGCAGACATGGTGCTGGCGTGATGTCGGCTTCCGCATCGAGCTGCCGACCCCGGCGCTGCGCGGCCCGATCCAGCTGCGCAACGCCGCCTCGGCGATTGCCGCGCTGCGTACGCTGGATATGCCGCTGTCGCGCACGGCGATCGCCGAAGGCGTGGCCGCCGCGCGCATCCGCGGCCGCCTGCAGGGTGTTGATCGCGGCGGCGTGGAAGTGCTGGTCGATGTCGGCCACAACCCGCAGGCCGCGCGCGAACTGGCCGCCGCGTTGAGGGCGGCGCCGGTGTCCGGCCGTACCGTGGCCGTGTTTGCCGCGTTGCAGGACAAGGACGCCGTTGGCGTGGTCCAGGCAATGGCCGGGCAGGTCGATGCCTGGCACCTGGCCGGCCTCGACGGCGCCCGCGCGCAGAGTGCGCAGGCGCTGCAGGCGCGGCTGCAGAACACCGCTGCCGCAAGCGCCCGCCGCCACGCCACCGTGGCCGATGCGCTGGGTGCGGCCGTCGCCGATGCTGCAGCCGGTGACCGCGTGCTCGCGTTCGGTTCGTTCCATACCGCTGCACAGGCGCTGCAATGGCTGGACGCTGCCGGCTGACCCGCGCCCGCCACCCCGCTGCGGCCGTTCAGCCGCAACAGACGCCGCTCACGCGGACACCCGTATAATCGCCGTGGCATTCCGCCGCGCCGCCCCTGCCTGCCTTCCGTGGATACTCCTCTGAAACAGCGACTGATTGGTGCCATCGTTCTGGTGGCCTTGGCTGTGATCTTCCTGCCCATGCTGGTCAAAGGCCCTGCGCCTGACAGTGGCGTGGCCAGCGTGCCGATCAGTGCGCCTGCCGCGCCGTCGGATGGCCAGTTCGAAACCCGCGAGTTGCCGCTGGTCGCGCCCACCGGCGGCGCCACCGGCCTGCTCGGTGCGTCCAGCACCCAGCCGCTGCAGGACAACGCGGCCGCTGCCGCCCCGGCCGCGACGGACACCTCGCCGGCAGTCGCCGCCGGCAACTTCGCGGTCAGCTTCGGCGCCTATGGCAGCCAGGCCGACGCCGATGCGGTGATCGCCTACCTGAAGAAGTCGCAGCTGCCGGGTTTCAGCGAAGCGGCCACCATCAACGGCCGCCAGGCGTGGCGCGTGCGCGTGGGCCCGTATGCCGATCGTGCGCAGGCCGAAGCCGCCCGCCTGCAGGCGGTGAAGGTGCGCAACGACGTCAAGGCCGAAGTGGTCACCCTGGACGCGCGCGCCGACACTGCCGTCGCCGCCACCCCGGCTGCGGCACCKACCCCGACGCCGACGCCGACGTCGCCCGCTGCCTCCAGCGCYGCTGCCGCGCCGGCCACGGCCACCGTCAAGACCGAATCACTGCCGCCTGAACCGGTGGCCGCCGCCAAGCCGGCACCCAAACCCGAACCCAAGCCCACCCCGGCCACCAAGCCGGAGCCCAAGCCCGAAACGGCCGCCGTTGCCGCACCGGCGGCACCGGCCGCCAGCGGCGTCGGCTTCGCCGTGCAGCTGGGCGCCTTCGGCCAGGCGTCGGAGGCCAACGCGCTGCGCGACAAGGTCCGCGCCGCCGGTTTCAGCGCGTTCGTGGAACAGGTACGCACCGACAAGGGCACGCTCAACCGCGTGCGCGTCGGCCCGGTCGCCAACCGAGCCGAGGCGGAGAACCTCAAGGCCCAGGTTGCGTCCAAGGTCGGCGTGGCCGGCATGGTCCGGCCGCACCCCTGATGCCCGCCATGCGCCCGCGCCGTGAGGCCGGACTGTCCTGCAACGGAGGACGGGCATGATCGATTTCGTATTGCTGGCCGTCATCGGCATCTCCACCCTGTTGGGCGTGATGCGCGGCTTCGTCAGCATCGTCATTAGTACCTTTTCCTGGCTGCTCGGTGGCTGGGCCGCGCTGATGTTCGGCAGGTCCGCCGCCGGCTGGTGGTCGGCACCGGCCGCGCCGGGCACCGGGCACTATTTCGCCGGCTATCTCACCGTGTTCCTGCTGGTGATGGTGTCGGTGTGGGGCATCGGCCTGGTGATCCGTCAGGCGGTGCGCTCGACCAGCATGAACAGCGCCGACCGCCTGATGGGCGGGGGGCTGGGCCTGGCTCGCGGCGGGTTGATCAGTTGCGCCCTGCTCTTGATGGCCTCCTATACCCCGCTGACCCGCGAGGCCACCTGGCGAAACTCCAACCTGCGCGCCATGCTGCAACCCGGCGTGGGTTGGATGCAGGCCAAGATGCCGCGCATGCCCGACATGCCGCAGATGCCCAGCCTGGACGGCATGCCGGGGCTGCAGGGCCTGCCGATGGCGCTGCCGGAGGTGAACATGGCGCAACTGCCCGGTGGGGAGTTGGGCAAGCCGGGGCTGACAGGCGATAATGGCGTGCTTGGCGGACTGCTGGGGGGACGTGGATGGCCGCGACCCGTCGATGAAACCCCGCAACCGGCGGGCGATCCGGCTGACGTATGGGCGCGCAGCGCCACGCCCGGTTCCCCCCAGAACACCGATCCGGCGCTCGTGCGCCCGGACCAACCCGATCCGGCACGGAAAGGGTCCCCCGGCCAGGCACGGCCACCTTCACAGTAAATGGGCGCAGCCCAGCGGAGATTCGCACCATGTGTGGCATCGTCGGAATCGTCGGCAATCAGAACGTCGCCGGGCAGTTGTATGACGGCCTGACCGTCCTCCAGCATCGTGGCCAGGACGCGGCCGGCATCGCCACCGCCGACGGCACCCGCCTGCGCGTGCAGAAGGCCAACGGGCTGGTCCGCGATGTGTTCGATGCCAAGCGCATGTCCACCCTGGAAGGCCGTGTCGGCATCGCCCACGTGCGCTACCCGACCGCCGGCTCCGAAGGCATGGACGAGGCGCAGCCGTTCTACGTCAATTCGCCGTACGGCATCGCGCTGGCCCACAACGGCAACCTGATCAACACCGAAAGCCTGCGTCAGCAGGTGTTCGAGCAGGACCGCCGCAACGTCAACACCGACTCGGACAGCGAAGTGCTGTTGAACGTGTTCGCCTTCGAACTGGACGCGCAACGCCAGCTGACCCCGGAAGCGGCGATCCGCGCCGTGGCCGCCGTGCACCGCCGGGTCAAGGGCGGCTACGCGGTGATCAGCGTGGTGCTGGGCCTGGGCCTGGTCGCCTTCCGCGATCCGCACGGCATCCGCCCGCTGGTGCTGGGCAAGCGTGCCCACGCCGAAGGCGACGAATACATCGTGGCCTCCGAATCGGCCGCGCTCGACGTGCTCGGCTTCCAGCGCGTGCGCGACGTGCGCCCGGGCGAAGCGCTGGTGATCACCGCGCGCGGCGAGCTGTTCTCCGAAGTCTGCGCCGAGCCGGTCGAACACAGCCCGTGCATCTTCGAGTACGTGTACTTCGCCCGTCCGGACTCGATGATCGACAACGTGTCGGTGCACAAGGCGCGCATGCGCATGGGCATCAAGCTGGGCGAGAAGATCCTGCGCCTGCGCCCGGACCACGACATCGACACCATCATCCCGATCCCGGACACCTCGCGCGATGCCGCGCTGGAGATCTCCAACACGCTCGGGGTGAAGTACCGCGAAGGCTTCATCAAGAACCGCTATATCGGCCGTACTTTCATCATGCCGGGGCAGGGGGAGCGGGTGAAGTCGGTGCGCCGCAAGCTCAACCCGATCCACCTGGAGTTCCGCAACCGCGTGGTGCTGCTGGTGGACGATTCGATCGTGCGCGGCACCACCAGCCAGCAGATCGTGCAGATGGCACGCGATGCCGGCGCCCGCAAGGTCTACCTGGCCAGCGCCGCGCCGCCGGTGCGTTACCCCAACATCTACGGCATCGACATGCCGGCCGCCGAAGAACTGGTGGCGCACAACCGCAGCATCGAAGAAATCGAAAAGCACCTGGGCTGCGACTGGCTGATCTACCAGGACATCGAAGACATGGAAGCGGCGGTGCGCGAAGGCAATCCGGAGCTGAAGGCCTTCGATTCGTCGTGCTTCAACGGCATCTACCCGACCGGTATCGAGCCGGGCTACTTCGAGCGCATCCAGCAGCTGCGTTCGGATGACGCCAAGCACAAGCGCCGCGCCTGAGGGCAGGGGAATGGCCGAGCAGTTGCCGCTGGAGGCGGCCGGTGACCTGCTGCGTGCCGCGCAGCATTGCCTGGCCGCGGTCGATCCGCTGCACAAGGTCGCCCTGACCCAGGCCTACGCCGCGCAGTTCCGCACGGGCCAGCTCAAGGTCCGTGCCGATGCCCCGCCACCGGAGCCGATACGGATGCCGGGGCGTCCGTCCCGGCCAGCGCTGGTGCATCCGCGTGATCTGCCCAAGCGTGGCCTGGGCAGTGCCGAAGGACGCGCCGCCTTCATCCATGCCATCGCGCATATCGAACTCAACGCAATCGACCTGGCCTGGGATGCGGTATACCGCTTCCGCGGGTTGCCCGGCTCGTTCCATGCCGACTGGGTGAGCGTGGCCGATGACGAATCGCGCCACTTCATGCTGCTGCATGGCCGGCTGCGGGCGCTGGGGTTCGACTATGGCGATTTCGACGCGCACAACGGCCTGTGGGAAATGTGCGAGAAAACCGCGCACGACGGTCTGGCGCGGATGGCGCTGSTGCCGCGCGTGCTCGAAGCGCGTGGGCTGGATGTCACCCCCGGCATGATCACCAAGCTGCGCTCGGCCAACGACCACGCTACCGCCGATGTGCTGGAGATCATTCTCCGCGAGGAAGTGGCCCACGTGGCTGCCGGTTCGCGCTGGTACCACTGGTACTGCAACCGCGCCGGGGTCGAGCCGCGCGCGCGCTTCATCGCCTTGTTGAACGAGTACGCCGGCGGCTTCCTGTACGGCCCCTTCAACCTGGAAGCGCGGCTGCTGGCCGGCTTCGACGAGGAAGAACTCGTCGACCTGATCGAACAGGCCGGCCGCACCAGCGGCCCCGCCCGGTAGAGCCACGCCATGCGTGGCTGCGTTTCGTTCCGGGACCGCGTGCAGCCACCCATGGGGTGGCTCTACAGGTGACGTTTGGTAGAGCCACGCCATGCGTGGCTGCGTTTCGATCCGGCGCCATGAACCGCCGCCCATGCGGGCGCCTCACGCGTTGGGCAGCACCACGCGCTTGCCATCCTCGGTGGGACGGTTGATGTAGAACAGGCCCGGGCCCGGTCGATAGGGCAGTTCGCGGGTCGCTTCATCGGCGGCGTAGAGCAGGGCGGTGTCGCCGAGCGCGTCGAAGTTCCAGTGTGCCGATTGCATCAGGAACCGCTGCCGCAGCAACAGTTCCTGCGCGGCCTCCAGCGGCTGGCCCGACAACAGGCGCGCGGCGATCGGCAGCAGCGGCGCGGGCAGGGCCAGCTCGGGCATCGCATCCACCGCACTGCGCCAGCGCACCCCCGCCGCGTCGGCGCGCTGCTGCATCAGGCGCAGTGGCACCCACTGGTAGCGCCCATCGATCTCACGTTTCAGCACCACCGCCGCATACGCGAACACCACCCACTGCGGCAGCACGCTGTCACTGCCGGCCACGCGCTGCGACTGCCAGCGGTGCCAGACATCCACCCATACCGCGTCATCACCCAGACCAAGCTGCGCTTGCCAGGCAGCGCACGCCGCCTTCGCTTCCCGGTAGACATCGGTGTCGCGCAGCAACGCCAGCGGTGGCACGGCGGTGTCGGCCAGCCCGTGGTCGCGCAGGCGCTGGCCCAGCGGGCGGGTGAGCAGTTTCGGGCCCTCGATGCGCTGGTCGTAGCCGCCGCCGATGTTGGCGTGCGCGCCGGGCAAGGCGATCTCTTCATGCAGCGGCGCGACCGTGGTCAGCGGGAAATACTGGCGATGCTCGTCGCGCGCGACCAGTTGCAGCACCTTGTCGGCGCAACCGGCCGGCAACGCTACGGCCGGGAGTTCATCACGCTGCTGCGGATGGATTGCCACCACCGTGTCGAACAGGCCGACAAAGCGCACCGGGCGTACCGACACCGCCGCCTCACTGCCGAGTTGCCAGCCGGTGCGGCGCAGCTGTTCCTGCAGCCAGCGGCGTCCGTCGCGGCGGTTGAGCTGGCTGAGCGCAGCGCGCGCGGACGCCGCACCGCGCGAAAAACCGAACAGGTCGATGCGCACCGTGCCCAGTACCTGATGCGGATGGACACGCGCCAAGGCGCGCAGCGCGTCGGGCAGGCACGTATCCAACGCGCGGCGCATCTTGGCGAGCACCCCGGTACGCCCGATGCCGAAGGCAAGGCCCATCAGGTCGTCATCCTCACCGGTGCGGGTGCCGGTGCCTTCGATGTAGATCGCCAGTGACAGGGCGTCGCCATGCGCGGGTTGCGCGCGATCGTCGGGATACAGCGCGTGCAGCCGGGCGATGTTGGTCAGGCCATTGCTGTAGCTGCTGGTCAGGCGGCTCTGGTAGGGCGAGGCGTCATCGGCAACCAACGGCGCCGGCGGGCGCGGCGTGGGCGTGGTGCTGCGCTGCGGGCGCGAGGCATGCAACAGGTTGTCGGCATTGTTGCGCGTGCCGTCAAAGAACAGGCCGATCTGCAGCGACACCGTCGCCGCCCTCGTTGCCGGGGTGGGCTGTCCTGCCATGGCGCTGGGGTCCTTGGGGTTGCACGGCAACGGTAGCGCGAAAATGACGCGGACGCGACGTCGCTGAACCGGCCGGTCGGCGGTCACAGTTCGGAATGTTGATTGCTCTGGTCTATTGAATTCACGCGATCAGTTGGCGCCATATGGGCGGGCACCACCACCCCGTATTCCACTCAAAGAGAGGCGACACGATGTCCAGATCGATGAGCAAGGCCGCAGGTGTGATCACGTTGTGCATGATGGCGGCGGGCGCTGCCAGCGCCGCGCCGCTGTTTGAACCGGTCACGGTGCTCAGCCGGGCCGGGGCCGCCAACCAACCTGCCGCGCAGGCGGTGCTGTCGGCCGCCTCCACCGCCGCGGTGCAGGAAGTGCGCGTGGATGCCGCTGCCGTCACGGCCGGCCAGCGCCAGCTGGAGTTCGAACTGCTCGGCACACAGGTGCAGGCGGTGCAGCAGCGTGTGCAGGCGCTGCCCGACGGCGGCAGCATCTGGTACGGCCAGATCCAGTCGCGCAGCGCCAAATTGGACCGTCAGGCCAGTGCATCGGACCCGGCCAACTCGGTGATCCTGGTACGCGCTGGCAATACCGTCACCGGCTCGATCCGCAAGGATGGCCAGCTGTATCGACTGCGCCCGCTCAGCGATGGACGGCACGTGCTGGTGGAAGTGGATGAAACCCGGATGCCGGCCGACCATCCCGCTGACTACAACAGCCTGCCGCAGGTCGCCATGCCGGTGAGCGACCGCGCGGGGATCGCAGCAGCCTCCTCCGGCACCCCGGCCACCATCCGTGTACTGGTGGTGGCGACCAACGGCGCAGTGGCGGCCTACGGCGGCAACATGCAGTCGTTGGTACAACTGGCCGTGGCCGAATCCAACCAGGGCTACATCAACAGCAACGTCGGCATCACCCTGGAACTGGCCGGTTACGAGACCACCAGCTACGCCGAGTCGAGCAGCTTCTCCACCGACCTGTCGCGCTTCCGCAGCACCACGGACGGGGTGATGGACAGCATCCACACCAGCCGCAACAACACCCGCGCCGATGTGGCCGTGCTGGTGATCAACAACGCCAGTTCGTGCGGGCTCGCCTCCAGCATCGGCTCGACCGCGGCCACCGCGTTCGCCGCCGTGCATTGGGACTGCGCCACCGGGTATTACTCCTTCGCGCATGAAATCGGCCACCTGCAGAGCGCGCGGCACGACATCGCCACCGACTCGAGCACCTCGCCGTATGCGTATGGCCACGGCTACCGCTATGAGCCGGCCAGCGGCGCGCGCTGGCGCACGATCATGGCCTACGCGTGCACGGCCGGTTGCCCGCGGTTGAACTTCTGGTCCAACCCGAACATCAACTACAACGGCGTACCGATGGGCATTGCGTCCAGCGCCGACAACCAGCGCGTGCTGGTCAATACCAAGGCGACGGTCGCCGCGTTCCGTTGAGCAAGCGCATCCCCCGCGATCGTCCCGGCGATCGCGGGGGATGTTGTTGTGGAGCGTGGCGGCTCAGCGCGCCAGCGCATCCAGCGTCCAGCCCTGCGGGGTGACGCGCAGCACCGAGCCCTGCTCGTACCAGTCGCCGAGCACGATGCGGGTGCAGTCGTGGCCACCGACCTGCAGGGTGTGAATGGCCGGGCGGTGGGTGTGGCCGTGGATCAGGGTGTCTACGCCGTGGCGCACGAAGGTGGCGTCCACTTCGGCCGGCGCCACGTCGGTGACGGTCTCGAAGGTGGCGTGATCGTCCTGCTTCATTTCCGACTGGCGTGCCTGGCTGGCATCGCGCGCCTTCTGCGCGAAGGCGATGCGCGCGGCCAGCGGCTGGGACAGGAACTGCGCCTGGAAGACCGGGTCGCGGGTCTGGGCGCGGAACTGCTGGTAGGCCACATCGTCGGTGCACAACAGGTCGCCGTGCTGCAGCAGCACCGGTCGGCCGTACAGGTCGATCACGCTGGGATCGGGCAGGATGCGGAAGCCGGCGCGACGCGCATAGTCTTCGCCGACCAGGAAGTCGCGATTGCCGCGGATGAAGTACACCGGCACGCCGGCATCGGCGACGGCGTGCAGCGCATCGGCGACGGCATCGGCGGCAGCGGAGGGCGTGTCATCGCCGATCCAGGCTTCGAACAGGTCACCGAGGATGTACAGGGCATCGGCCTGCATCGCTTCATCGCGCAGGAACGCCAGGAACAGCTCGGTAATGGCTGGACGGCTCGGGTCCAGGTGCAGATCTGAAATGAACAGCGTGGTCATGGGCGCATTGTAAAACGGGTTGCCCGCAGCGGGTTGCATGCACATCGCGGAAAAGGGCAGCGCCACGCCATGCGTGGCCTCCGTTCCCGCGATGCCGGATGCCGGCCGGCAGACCCCGCAACCGCCTTACATCGGCAATGGCAGCCAGCGCAGGCTGGCCCCGGCCAGCGCGGTTGCAATCGCCGTGGCCGCCAGTACATCGCTGGGGTAGTGCAGCCCCAGCACCACCCGCGACACGCCGATGGCGGCGGTGAACGGCACCAGCAGCGGTGCCAGCCACGGGTAGTAGGCGAGGGCGACGATGGTGAAGGACACCGCGTGCAGGGTGTGCCCGGAGGGGAAGCTGAACTCGTCCAGCGGCGCCACCCAGGCGCGGATGCGGAGATCGGCCGCATACGGACGCGGGCGTCGGGTCCAGCGCTTGAGGCCTTTGTACAACAGCAACGCCATCAGGCCGGTGGCGGCCATGTGCAGCGACGCGCGCAGGCCCTCGACGCCGTCCAGCAGGATCAACGCGGCCATCAGCGCATACCAGAACACGCCATCGCCCAACCGGCTGACCGCAGCGAATGCCTGGCGCACGCGACGGCGACGGCAGTARTGGTTGGCGCGGCGGCACCAGCGGGTTTCGCGCCCGCGCAGGGCGTCAAGCGGCGTGGTCGGCATGCGGCCTCCGGGCCTGCGCCAGTTCGGCCAGCAGCGCATCGAACTCGGCCACCACCTGCTGCGGGTGCAGGCGCTGCATGGCGCTGGCGGCATTGCGGCCGAGGCGGGCGCGCAGTACGTCATCGCCAGCCAACTGCAGCGCTGCGGACAGGAATTGAGCGTCATCGTTCACGGCCATGCCGGTCTGATCGGTGCGCAGGTGCTCGCGCGCCGCGCCATAGTCGAAGGCGACGGTGGCCACGCCGCTGGCCATCGCTTCCAGGGTGACGTTGCCGAAGGTCTCGCTGCGGCTGGGGAACAGGAACAGATCGCCGCTGGCGAAGTGACGTGCGAGCGCGTCGCCACGCTGTACGCCGCAGAAGATGAAATCGGGATTTTCATGCGCCAGTTTCTCGCGCGATGGGCCATCGCCCACCCAGACGAAGCGGGCCTTGGGCCGGATCTGCTGCAGCCGACGGAACGCCTTCACTGCCAGCGCAAGGTTCTTTTCCGGGGCGATGCGGCCGACGTAGATCGCCGCGAAGCCGTTGCCATCGATCCCCCATTCCTCGCGCAGGGCCGGATCGCGTCGCTGCGGTTCGAACTGGCTGCTGTCCACCGCACGGGCCAGCAACCGCACGCGGTCGAAGCCCTGTTCGCCGAGGAACTGCTGCAGCTCCTGGGTCGGCACCAGGGTGGCGTCGGCCTGGTTGTGGAAGCGGCGCATCCAGCGCAATGCCGCAGCCTGCAGCCAAGCCACGCCGTAATCGGGCAGGTACTCATCGAAGCGGGTGTGGAAACCGGTGGCGACCGGAATGCCCAGCCGACGCGCGGTGCGCAGCGCCGACCAGCCCAGTGGGCCCTCGGTAGCGATGTAGATCGCATCGGGACGTTGCAGCTGCCACTGCCGCGCCAGCCGCTTCGGCGCGGGCAGGCCAAAGCGCAGTCCGGGGTAGCGCGGCAGACCGGCGCCCTGCACCAGTACCGTGCCGCCGTCTGGATCGGTGCCGTCGCTGGCTTGGCGTGGACGCACCAGGTCGACCTGGTGGCCGGCCGCGCGCAGTCCCTGTTCCAGTCCCTGCACGGTCAGCGCGACGCCGTTGACCTCGGGGGGATACGTTTCAGTGACGATGGCATAGCGCATGGCGGGCCTCCGGGTTGCGTCCATGCTCGGCCCGGGCGATGTAGTGGACATGACGTGGGTATTACCGGCCGATGACGCCGGTGCCGGCCGCCGCGCCCGCGAGTACGGGGAAAAGGTTCTTCTCCCATCTGGGGGAGTGTCTTGTTGCAGGCGCCGTCGCAGAGCAAGCACGACGCTACGGGTCTGGATGGGCAGTGCCGGCGACGTGTGGATCGGGCTATGTCTTCGTTCGGGTCTGTCGCGAGCGTGTGGGCCCCGTAGCGGGCGATAGGCCCCTGGCGCAAATGTCCCCCGGCCGCGGGGCGGCCTCCTCCTTGATTTTGCCCAGGAGCCTACCGCCCGCCACGGGGCTCGGCTGCGGTGAGCAGATAGAAGCCAGGCTGGTCGGTGGGTCGGGCGCTGGG
>NZ_JBFULO010000041.1:0-17410 GCF_054049855.1 Stenotrophomonas sp. P5_B8
CGGCGTGCGCGCGAGCACGGCCGCCAGTTCGTTGTCCAGGATCCAGCTGCGCGGCTTGTCGCTGCTGCGGGCCTGCACATCGCGCCAGCGCAGCAGGCGCAGCAGGCGGATCTGCGCGGCGTCGTCCATGAACTGGGCCGAGCGCATCGCCACGTGCGGCCAGCGGTCTTCGTCGTTCTCGACGCTGCCGAGCAGGCGTCCGGCGTCGTCCTGCAGCCACTGTCGGCGATCGAGCTCGCCGAGTTTGGCGTCGATCGCATCGTGCATGGCAAACAGATACTCGACGTCGTCGGCGGCGTACTCCAGCTGCGATTCGGACAGGGGGCGGCGCATCCAGTCCGAGCGCGTCTCGCCCTTGGCCAGGGTGACCCCGGTGATCGCATTGACCAGCTTCTGGTAGCCCATGCCGCCGCCGATGCCGGCCAGCGACGCGCCGATCTGGGTGTCGAACAGCGGACGCGGCAGCACGCCGCAGGCGACCTTGAAGGTCACCAGGTCTTCGCTGGCGCTGTGCATGATCTTCAGGATGGAGGTGTCGGCCAGCCACGGGGCCAGCGCCTCGTTCATGCCGGGGATCAGCGGGTCGATCAGCAGGATTTCATCGCCGACCGCCATCTGCACCAGGGCCAGTTGCGGCCAGTAGGTGCGTTCGCGGATGAATTCGGTGTCCAGCCCGATCCGGGTGGGGCGCTGGCGGTAGCGCTCGTCCAGCTCCGCCGGGGTTTTGATCCAATAAGCCACGTGGGTTCCGTCAACTGCAGGGGGTGCTCAGGGGATGAGGATAACGCGCCGTGGTCGGCGCGCGCGCCGGTATCATGATCCGGTCGTCGTACGGTCGCTGTGACCGTGCGCTGGCTTGCCCCTCCCGTCCCGGTTCGGCGATGCTCGTGCCTGGCTGCAAGGAACCCGATGTTGCGCACCTCCGCTTCCCTCCCGCCGCTGCTCGCTGTCCTGCTCGTGCTGGCGGCCTGTTCTGCCGATGCACCGCCGCCGGCCGCCGCCCCGACGGCGCCCCGGCCGGCGGCGCGCAGCGCGCCTGCAGCCGCTGCGCCGGTCGCGCAGGTGACCATCGGGGGAGAGGACGCGGCCGAAACCGTGGCGCGCTGGCAGCCACCGGCGGTGCAGATCGCCGATGACGGCGTGGCGGCGGCGCGGCGCAAGGCGGCACAGGCCTTCGAACACGACCGGCTGTACGCCGACGCCGAGGCGGCCATTCCGCTCTGGTTGGCGTTGCTGCAGCACGACGGCAAGGACCGCCAGGCCCTGGCCGGCCTGAAGCGGGCACGTCAGCGCCTGTTGGATGAGGCCGCCGCGCTGCTGTCGCGGCCGCTGAAGCAGCGTGAAGCGCTGGCCCAGGCCAGTGAGATGGCGCTGGTGCTGCTCGAGATTGCGCCCGACGATGCGCGCGTGCGCCAACTGCAGTCGCGCGTGGAGATCGCCCAGCGCGTGATCGCCTACAACCGGGCCRGGGAAGACGACCTGCGTGCCGACCGGGTGGGCGAAGATGGCGATGGCGCCATCCCCAATTTCCGCGAAGCGCTGGCCTTGAATCCGGACGACGCGCGCGCGCGTCAGGGCTTGGCCGCCGCCGAGAGTGCGTTGATCGGCCGTGCCGAAACCGCCGCCCGCGCGGGGGATTTCGCCAGCGCCGGCACCTGGCTGGCCGAGGCGGCCAAGGTGCGCGACTCGTCGATCACCATCGCCGACGCGTTCGAACGGGTCGAGCGCATCCGCGCCGATACGCTCACCCGCCTGCGCGATGAGGGCCTGCGCGACCTGACCACCCCGCAAGGCTTGAAGGCGGCGCGCGAGAAGCTCGAAGACGCCCTGCGCATCGCGCTGCCCGGCGACCCGGTGGTGGGCCAGCTGCGGGAGCGCATCGAACTTGTTACCCACTACGGCAGCTTCCGGCCGCGGCAGGTGTTCAGCGACGCGCTACGCGATGGCGGGCGCGGTCCGCAGATGATCGTGGTGCCGCACGGCGGCTTCCAGATGGGCGCGGGCGACAACGAGCGTGGGGCAAGCGATGCGGAGAAGCCGTCGCACTACGTGCGGTTCGAGCGGGGCTTTGCGATGTCGATCACCGAGGTGACCGTGGCCGACTTCCGTCGCTACGTGCAGGCCAGCAACGCCCGCCCGCGCGCCACCCGGCGCGGCCATTCGATCGTCTACGACGAGCGCAGCGGCAACTTCGTGCGGCATAGCGGGGTGGATTGGCGGTCCGGGTACAACGGCGTACCGGCCATCCCGACCTCGCCGGTGATGCATGTGAGCGTGCGCGACGCCGAGAATTACGCGAGCTGGCTGTCCGAGCAGACCGGCCGCTCCTACCGTCTGCCCAGCGAGGCCGAATTCGAATACGTGCTGCGTGCCGGCAGCAGCGGYCGCTATCCGTGGGGCGATGCAGGCACGCCGCCGCCGAATGCCGGCAACTTCACCGGTGCCGAGGATGTCTCCCCGTCCGGCCGGCACTGGTACAACGCGTTCGTGGGATACAGCGACGGCTGGTGGGGGCCGGCGCCGGTAGGCACGTTCGATGCCAACGCCTGGGGCGTGCACGACGTGGCCGGCAACCTGAGCGAGTGGGTGGCCGACTGCTGGCACGCCAGCTACCGGCGCGCGCCGTCCGACGGGGTGGCCTGGTTCAACCCGGGCTGCCGGCAGCGGGTGATCCGCGGCGGCAACTGGGCCAATGCACCGGACCAGACGCGCGCGGCGTGGCGGCAATCGCAGGATTCAGATACGACCAGCGCCCGCATCGGCTTCCGTCTGGTGCGCGGCATCTGAGCCATGCCGGGCGTGTCCCGGCACTCACGTCAAATCCCCGCGCAGCCACTAAGATGGCGCCGTGTCGGCCAGGGTGTGCCGATCCAGCCAGGGAATCTGCAACATGCGCAACGATCCGTTCGGTGGTCAACAGCAGGGTCGGGCCCGCCGCCCGGGGCTGTTCGGCAACATCCGCTGGTGGGTGCTGCTGGCCTTCGCCGGCTATGCGGCGTTCTATTGGTTCTCCAACCGCGCGGTGGATCCGTATACCGGTGAGCGCGTGCTGATCGACAGTTCGCTCGATGCCACCCAGGAAAAGGCGCTCGGCCTGCAGGCCTACCAGGAGATCTTGGCGCAGGAGCGGCCGCTGGATCCGAATGCGCCGCAGTCGCGCGAGATCCAGTCGATCGCCAAGCGCCTGATCGCCAAGGTGGACGTGGTGGAGACTGCGCTCGCCGAAGAACACGGGTTGAAGCCGGCGCATTTCGCGCGCGACTTCGAGTGGGAGGTCAACGTGATTCCCTCCGAACAGGCCAATGCGTTCTGCCTGCCGGGTGGCAAGATGGCGGTGTACACCGGACTGATTCCAGTGGCCCGCACCGAAGATGCGATGGCGGTGGTGATGGGCCATGAGATCGCCCATGCCCTGCTGCGCCACGGCGCGCAGCGCATGGCCCAGCAGAAGCTCACCCAGATCGGGCAGATGGCCGGCGCGGCCAGTGGCATGGACCCGCAGCAGCAACAGATGATGATGTCGGCGATGGGCTACGGGTATCTGCTGCCGTACGCGCGCAGCCATGAAACCCAGGCCGATGAAGTGGGCCTGATGCTGGCCGCTGCGGCCTGCTACGACCCGCGCGAAGCGGTGCCGTTGTGGGAGCGGATGGGCCAGAGCAGCGGCGGGCAGGCGCCGCCGGAGTTTTCGTCCACCCATCCCAACCCGGGCACGCGCATCCAGAACCTGCAGGCGCTGATGCCCAAGGCGATGGAGTACCGGCAGAAGTACTGCGAGAGCGCGCACCAGTAAACCAGCGCAGGCTGCCCGCCACGCTGGCGCTTCAGCGCGCCGGTTCCTTCACCACCACCTCGATCACCCCGTCCTGCACGCGGGCCTTGAGCGCGTCGCCGGGGCTGACCTGCAGGGGGGAGCGCACCAGGCTGCCGTCGTCTTCGCGGGTGAGGATGCTGTAACCGCGCGCAACCGTGGCCAGCGGGCTGACCGCTTCCATTGAACGGGCCAGTGCGCGCAGGCGCAGCTGGTCGCGCTGCAGCTGGCGGCCGATGGCTGCATCGGCGCGCGGCTGCAGCCGCTGCAGACGCTCGCGCAGGGCGTCCAGACGGCGCTGCGGGTGGCCATTGCGCAACACCACGGCGGCATGCCGCAGCTGTGCCTGGCGGCGCTCGTGCTGCTGCCGCCAGACCCCGGCCAGGCGCCGGGCTAGGTCCTGATGACGGCGCTGCATCAGCTGGAGGCGCGCTTGGGGTCCCTGCGCGTTCAAGCGCAGCAGGGCGCGGTCGGCACGCTGCATGGCCTGGCCCAGCCCGTGGCGCTGCAGCTGCACCATCCGCGCGGCCAGCCGGCGCACGTGCAGGTGCAGGTCGCGCTGATCGGGCACCAGCAGCTCGGCGGCCACCGACGGGGTGGGCGCGCGCAGGTCGGCGGCAAAATCGGCCAGGCTGAAGTCGGTTTCGTGACCCACCGCCGACACCACCGGGGTCTGGCTGGCGGCAATGGCGCGGGTCAGGTGTTCATCGTTGAACGCCCACAGGTCTTCCAGCGAGCCACCACCGCGGGTCAGCAGGATCACGTCGTAGCGGCCGCTGGCATCGGCCGCGCGCAGCAGCGCGGTGATCTGTGCCGCGGCGCTGTCGCCCTGCACCAGGCTGGGCAGCAGGTCCACTTCGAGCAGCGGGAAGCGACGTTGCAACACGCTGAGCACGTCGCGTACGGCCGCGCCGGTGGGCGAGGTGATCACCGCCAGGCGCCGCACGTGCGCAGGCATCGGGCGCTTGCGCTCGGCCGCGAACAGGCCTTCGGCCTCCAGGCGCGCCTTGAGCTGTTCATAGGCGCGGCGCAGCGCACCTTCGCCGGCTTCTTCCATGTGGTCCAGTACCAGCTGGTACTCGCCACGGGCTTCGTACAGGGTCAGCCGGCCGCGCGCGAGCACGCGCATGCCATCGCGCGGGATGAACTTCAGCCACTGGCTCTTGGGCTTGAACAGCGCCGCGCGGATCTGCGCGCGCGCGTCCTTCAGGGTGAAATACATGTGCCCGGAGGCGGGCCGGGTGACGCTGCCAAGTTCGGCTTCGACCCAGATCAGCGGGAACGCGCCTTCCAGCAGGTCGCGGGCCAGGATGTTGAGCTGGCTGGGCGTAAGGATCTGCGTGCTGCGGTCCATGGACGGGTCAAACGCTACGAACGGGCACCTATGGTCGCACAAGCTTCATGGCGCCGGGTCGCGCGCGGCGTGCTGCTGCAGCGCCCATTGCACATGTTCGCGCACGATCGGCGAGGCATGTTCGCCGCGTGCGTGCAGGGCGGCCAGCGTGTCGGCATGGGTGGGGGCATTGCCCAGCGCCACGGCGATGTTGCGCAGCCAGCGCTCGTGGCCGCTGCGCCGGATCGGGCTGCCCTCGGTGCGGCGCAGGAACTCGTCTTCCTCCCACGCGAACAGCTGCGCCAGCGAGGCAGTGTCCAGATCGTTGCGCGCGCGGAAATCCGGTTCGTCGGTGCGCCGCGCGAACTTGTTCCAGGGGCAGACCAGCTGGCAGTCGTCGCAGCCGTAGATGCGGTTGCCCATCAGCGGGCGCATGTCTTCGGGGATGGCGCCGTCGTGTTCGATGGTGAGGTAGGAGATGCAGCGCCGTGCATCCAGCCGCTGCGGGGCGATGATCGCCTGGGTCGGGCACACATCGATGCAGCGCGTGCAGCTGCCGCAGTGCGCACTGGCCGGTGCATCCACCGGCAGCGGCAGGTCGATGTAGATCTCGCCGAGGAAGAACCACGAGCCGCCCTGTTTGTCGATCAGGCAGGTGTGCTTGCCGATCCAGCCCAGCCCGGCATTGCGGGCGAGGGCGCGTTCCAGCACGGGCGCCGAATCGACGAACACGCGGTAGCCGAATGCGCCGATCTCCGCGGCAATCGCATCGGCGAACTTCTGCAGGCGGTTGCGCATCAACTTGTGGTAATCGCGGCCCAGTGCATAGCGGGCCACATAGGCGCGGTCGGCGTCGTGCAGCGTGTTCCACGCCTGCGCATCGTCCTTGTGGCCGTAGTCCATGCCGACGGAAATCACCCGCACGGTGCCGGGCAGCAGTTCGGCCGGGCGCGCGCGCATCGTGCCGTGCCGGGCCATCCAGTCCATCGTGCCGTACAGGCCTTTGCCCAGCCAGTCGGCCAGGTGCGCCTCGTCCTCGCCCAGGTCGATGCCGGACACGCCGCAGCGCTGGAAGCCGTGCGCGCGCGCGATCTCCCGCACGCGCTGGGTGGCGCGGGCCAGGTCGATGGGGGCGGGCAACGGAACAGCGGACATGGCGACAAGTATAGAATCCCGGCATGCCCCAGCTTGCTGAACTGTTCGATGTATCCGCCGCGCGCCGGATCGATGCCCAGGCCAGCGCGGCGCTGGGCGATGGCGGTGCGTCGTTGATGGCGCAGGCCGGGCAGGCCGCCTGGCACTGCCTGTTGGAGCGTTGGCCGCAGGCCCGGCGCATCTGTGTGGTGGTCGGCGCCGGCAACAACGGCGGCGATGGCTATGTGCTGGCCCGGCTGGCACGCCAGTCCGGACGCCAGGTGCAGGTGCTGCGGCTGGCCACCGATGCCGCCGCCACGCCGCTGGCCCAGGATGCGCTGCAGGCCTGGCTGGCCGCTGGCGGGCAGGTGGAGGTCTTCACCGATGCGCTGCCGGACGCCGACGTGCTGGTGGACGCGCTGTACGGGCTGGGCCTGAACCGCGTGCCGAGCGGGCCGGCGCAGGCGCTGATCGAGGCGATCAACGCCGCCGGCGTACCGGTGCTGTCGCTGGATGTGCCCAGCGGGGTGGACGCCGACAGCGGCGCGGTCGCCGGGGCTGCCGTGCGGGCCAGCGTGACCCTGCAATTCATCGTGCGCCATCGCGGGCTGTATACCGGCGATGCACTTGAACACATCGGCGGGCGCCGGCTGGCACCGCTGCAGTTGCCCGAGGCGGCCGATGCGGGTGTGCTGCCTGCGGCGTGCTCGTGGCAGCCGCCGCGGCTTGCCGCACAACTGCCGGCGCGGCGCGCCAACACCCACAAGGGCGAATCCGGCCATGTGCTGTGCGTGGGCGGCAATCGCGGTAGCGGCGGGGCGGTGATGCTGGCCAGCGAAGCCGCGCTGCGCACCGGCGCCGGGCTGGTCAGCGTGGCGACGCAATCGGTGCATGTCGCGCCGTTGCTGGCGCGGCTGCCCGAAGCGATGGTGCATGCCGTCGAGGACGCGCAGGACCTGCAGGCGCTGCTGCCGCGCACCAAGGTGGTCGCGATCGGGCCCGGGCTGGGCCAGGACGACTGGGCGCACGAGCTCTGGCGGCAGGTGCTGGGCAGCGGCAAGCCGCTGGTCATCGACGCCGACGCGCTGAACCTGCTGGCCAGGAACCCGCAACCGCTGGACGACGCGATTTTGACCCCGCATCCGGGCGAGGCCGCACGCCTGCTCGGCTGCAGCACCGCGCAGATCCAGGTAGACCGCTACGGCAGCGCCCAGTCACTGGCCGAGCGCTTCCACGCGGTGGTGGTGTTGAAGGGCGCCGGCAGCGTGGTTGCCGCCCCCGGCCAACGGCCCCGGGTCATCGCCGCGGGTAACCCGGGCATGGCCGTCGGCGGCATGGGCGACCTGTTGACCGGCATCATTGCCGCGCTGCGCGCACAGGGCCTGGACGCGTTCGATGCCGCCAGCAGCGGTGCACTGCTGCATGGGCTGGCCGGCGATGCCGCCGCCCGCGAAGGCCAGCGTGGCCTGCTCCCCACCGACCTGCTGGTGCCGCTGCGCCGCCTGGTCAATCCGGAACCTTCCACCGCATGATCACGTTTTTCCTCGCCCAGACCGACGACACCGACCTGCTCGGGCAGTGGCTGGCCGCCACCCGTCCGCCCCAGGCGGTGGTACAACTGCAGGGCGACCTTGGCGCCGGCAAATCGACGTTGGCGCGCGCACTGCTGCGTGCGCTGGGCGTGCAGGGCGCGATCCGCAGCCCCACCTACACCCTGGTCGAGCGCTATCCGCTGGACGATGGGCATGAGGCCTGGCACCTGGATCTGTACCGCATCGGCCAAGCCGAAGAGCTGGATTTCCTGGGCCTGGACGAGGGCAGCGCCTCGCTGTGGCTTGTCGAATGGCCCGAGCGCGGCGCCGGCGCGCTACCACCGACCGACCTGGTCATCGCCTTGGAAATCGAAGGGCAGGGACGCCGCGCGCGTCTCACCGCGACCAGCGACGCCGGTCGCGAATGGCTCACCCGCTTGCCTCAAGGGGGCGACTTGCAGGCTGTTTCTGTCGGCTGACAGTAGGAAACACCGGCAGGTTACGGATTATTAAGGGAAAAGGAGTTGCATTTCGTTCAGCGCGGTGATTGAATCCTGACCCATGCCAATGGGGAAACCACTCACCGCCATCTGTGCCGCCGTCGGACTCTGTCTGGCGAGCGCCTTGGCGTGGGCTGGCGAGGTCCGCCAGGTGGGTCTGGAGACCGGCGCCACCGGCACCCGCGCGGAAATCGCGCTGACCGGCAGTGGTGGTTACAAGACCCTGTCGCTGGCCGGTCCCAACCGCCTGGTGGTGGATTTCCCGGACTCCAGCGCGATCCGCAACCTCAAGCTGCCTGCGCCCAAGGGCGTGGTCACTGCCGTTCGTACCGGCCAGCCGGTGCCCGGCACCTTCCGCGTGGTGTTCGACCTCGCCGAATCGGTGGCGCCGTTCCGTCCGCAGATGGTCAAGCAGGGCGATGAATCGCGGCTGGTGATCGAATGGCCCGGCGATGCCCCGGCCAGTGTCGCCCGTGCACCTTCTGCCGTACCGGCGACGGCCAGCGCGCCGCCGCCGACCGCGGTGGTGCCCAGCGCACCCCAGGCCCCGACCGCCGCCGAAGCCGCGCAGGCGCGCAGCGATGCCGCGCGTGCCACCGCATTGCTGACCGCCTCGGTGCGCCAGCAGGCCAGCGCGACGGCGGCCACGCCGGTTCCCACGCCCGCCGCCGCACCCACGGCGACGGCAGTGAACGTGGCTGCCGCCGGCAACGCCAACGCGGCCAGCAATTCGGCTTCTCCGGCGGCGATCCTGTCCGGCCAGGCCACGGCTTCGGTGGTGACCGCGCCTGCGCCGGTCGCGGTGACGCCGGCCGAGCCGCCGCGTCCTTCGATGCCCAGCGACGCCTCGCGGATCAAGATGCGCGCGGGCATGCGGCCACTGGTGGTGGCGATCGATCCCGGCCATGGCGGCCAGGATCCGGGCGCTGTCGGCCCGACCGGCAAGCGCGAGAAGGACATCACCCTGGCGGTGGCCCGCGAGCTGGCCCGGCAGGTCAATGCCACGCCCGGCCTGAAGGCCTACCTGACCCGCGATACCGACGTGTTCATCCCGTTGCCGATGCGCGCACAGAAGGCGCGGGCGGCCAAGGCCGACATCTTCATCTCGATCCACGCCGACGCTGCTGAAAACCGCGCGGCCACCGGTTCGTCGGTCTACGTGCTCTCCACCAAGGGCGCGTCCTCGCAGCGTGCGCGCTGGCTGGCCGACAAGGAAAACGCCGCCGATTTGGTCGGCGGCGTGCGCCTGCAGCAGACCGAAGGCACCCTGGCCAACGTGCTGCTGGACCTGGCCCAGAGCGGTTACATGAAGGCCTCCGAAGACGCGGCCGGTCACGTGCTGGGTGGGCTCAAGCGGATCGGCAAGAACCACAAGCCCAATATCGAACGCGCCAACTTCGCGGTGCTGCGCACCTCGGACATGCCGGCGATGCTGGTCGAAACCGCCTTCATCTCCAACCCGGACGAAGAGCGCCGCCTGATCGACCCGGCCTACCAGCGCCAGATTGCCGGTGCCGTGCTCGATGGCGTGCATACCTTCTTCAGCCGCCAGCCGCCGCCGGGCACGCTGTATGCCGCCCGTGCCGAAGCCGAGATCGAAGCGGCCAGTACGTTTGCAGGTGGCAGCAAGTAATCCGCCTGTAGAGCCGACCGTTGGTCGGCTGGCTGTTGATTCTGGTGCCATCGGCATCGTCAAAGGCAGCCGACCAACGGTCGGCTCTACGGCACCGGAGACATCGGCATCGCCAAAGGCAGCCGACCAACGGTCGGCTCTACGGCACCGGAGCCATCGGCGTCGTCAAAGGCAGCCGACCAACGGTCGGCTCTACGGCACCGGAGACATCGGCATCGTCAAGGGCAGCCGACCAACGGTCGGCTCTACGGCACCGGAGACATCGGCGTCGTCAAAGGCAGCCGACCAACGATCAGCCCCACAGCGTCGCAGCCAGGCATAGCCCGGCGCTACGCTATCATCTACCGATGAAGTCCTGCCCCCGAATTCCCATCGCCTCCGCCTTCGCTATCCGGAGGCGCGCATGAGCATCCGCCAGTTGCCCGAGATCCTGATCAACCAGATCGCGGCCGGCGAAGTGGTCGAGCGCCCGGCATCGGTGGTCAAGGAACTGGTTGAGAACGCACTGGACGCCGGTGCCACCCGGGTCGATATCGACCTGGAAGAGGGCGGCGTGCGGCTGATCCGCATCCGTGACGATGGCGGTGGCATCGCGCCGGAAGAACTGCCGCTGGCGGTCTCGCGCCACGCCACCAGCAAGATCGCCAGCCTCGATGATCTGGAGTCGGTGGCCACGCTCGGCTTTCGTGGCGAAGCGCTGCCGTCCATCGCCTCGGTCAGCCGGTTCACCTTGTCTTCCCGTCGCGCCGCCGACGCGCATGGTTCATCGCTGMAGATCGAAGGCGGCAAGCTCGGCGATGTGATGCCGCGTGCGCATGYCCCGGGCACCACGGTGGAAGTGCGCGAACTGTTCTACAACGTGCCGGCGCGGCGCAAGTTCCTGCGTGCCGAGCGCACAGAACTGGGCCACATCGAAGAGTGGCTGCGGTCGTTGGCGTTGGCGCGCCCGGACGTGGAACTGCGCGTATCGCACAACGGCAAGCCGTCGCGCCGTTACAAGCCCGGCGACCTGTATTCGGATGCGCGCCTGGGCGAAACGCTGGGCGAGGATTTCGCCGCGCAGGCACTGCGCGTGGACCACAGCGGTGCCGGCCTGCGCCTGCATGGCTGGATAGCGCAGCCGCATTATTCGCGCGCCAGCACCGACCAGCAGTACCTCTACGTCAATGGCCGTTCGGTACGCGACCGCAGCGTCGCCCACGCGGTGAAAATGGCGTACGGCGATGTGCTGTTCCATGGTCGCCAACCGGCGTACGTGCTGTTCCTGGAACTGGACCCGACCCGGGTCGATGTCAACGTGCACCCGGCCAAGCACGAGGTGCGCTTCCGCGACGCCCGCCTGATCCACGATTTCGTCTACCGCACCTTGAAGGAAGCGTTGGCCGAAACCCGTGCCGGCATGACTCAGGCGGGCGCCGGTGTCGAGGGCCACGCGGGCGTACCTGCCGCCGCGATCGCCGGCGGGTATGCGCAACCGGGCGGCGGGTACGCGCTGGGCGGTGGCGGTGGCGGCGGTGGCATGTCCGCGCAATGGCGTCCGCAGCAATCGCCGCTGGGCCTGCAGGTCGCCGATGCCCCCACGGCGTATGCCGCGCTGTATGCGACGCCCGCCGGTGCCGGCGTGTCCGCTGGGCTGCCGCCGATGCCGAGCGAAGGCGGCCTGCCGATGACCGCCGCCGACAGTGGCGTGCCGCCCCTGGGGTATGCGGTGGCGCAGCTGCACGGCATCTACATCCTTGCTGAAAATGCCGAAGGCCTCATCGTGGTGGACATGCATGCCGCGCATGAGCGGATCGGCTACGAGCGCCTGAAGACCGCGCACGATGGCATGGGCCTGCACGCGCAGCCGCTGCTGGTGCCGATCACGCTGGCGGTGGGCGAGCGCGATGCCGATACCGCCGAGCGCGAGACCGACACCCTGGTTGCGCTGGGCTTTGAAATCACCCGCTCCGGTCCTGGATCGCTGCATGTGCGCAGCATTCCGGCGTTGCTGGCCAACGCCGAGCCGGAAGGCCTGCTGCGCGACGTGCTCACCGACCTGCGCGAACACGGGCAAAGCCGACGCATCGCCAGTGCCCGCGACGAGCTGCTGTCGACCATGGCCTGCCATGGCGCGGTGCGCGCCAACCGGCGCCTGACCGTGCCGGAAATGAACGCGCTGCTGCGCGACATGGAAAACACCGAACGCTCGGGTCAGTGCAATCACGGCCGACCGACCTGGGCACGTTTTTCACTGGCGGACATGGACCGCTGGTTCCTGCGCGGACGTTGAAGGGGAGAGTCATGCAGACTTGGGGAAGGGGACTTGGCGCGGCGATGCTGGCGCTGGGACTGGCAGCCTGTGGGAACACGCCGCAGCCACCGGTGGCGGTGGCCGACGATCCCGCGTTCGCCGCCGAACAGCAGCAGTGGCGCCTGCAACGCTACGAGGAGCTGCATGCCGCCGATGGCTGGACCAGCCTGGTGGGCCTGCACTGGCTGGAGTACAAGGCGCATTACATCGGCCGCGGCCCGGGCAGCGGCATCCGCTTGGCGGTAGGCCCGGACAAGCTGGGCATGGTGGCGCGCCAGGGCGATGCGGTGTGGTTCACTCCCGAGCGCGGTGTTGCGCTGCGCGTGGGCGACATGCCGGTGACCGGGCGCATCCGCTTCTTCAGCGATCGCGATCCCACCCCGACCCTGATCAGCTTCGATGACGGCAAGGGACAGTTGAGCCTGATCCATCGCGGCGAGCGGTACGCACTGCGGGTCAAGCATGCCGACGCGCACAGCCGCACCCACTTCGCCGGCCTGCAGTATTGGCCCGGCGGCGCCGCGTGGCGGATCAGTGCACGCTTCGTCCCGCACCCACCCGGCAAGACCCTGCCGATCATCGACATCACCGGGCTGACCACCGACATGCCCAATGCCGGCACGCTGGCGTTCGAGCGCGACGGCCGCACGTGGACGCTCGAAGCGATCGGTGAGCCCGGGCGCGAGCTGTTCGTGATCTTCGTCGACCGCACCAGTGGCCACGGCAGCTACCCGGCCGGGCGTTACTTGGACCTGCCCGCACCGGATGCCAATGGCCGGGTGCTGATCGATTTCAACCACGCCTACAATCCGCCCTGTGCATTCACTCCGTTCGCGACCTGCCCGCTGGCACCGCCGGAAAACCGCCTGGACCTGCGCATCGACGCCGGCGAGCAGGCCTACCACGCCCCTGAAGGAGAGGCCTGACCCATGTCGATGTTGCCGCGACTGATGTCTTCATTGTTGATCACCACCGGGCTGCTGCTGGGCAGCGGTGCGGTGCAGGCGCGCGGCGATGCGCCCGCCGCCAAGGTGGCGCCGCCGGTGCCGTTGTTGTGGAAGGTGACCGGGCCAGGCGATAGCCGCGTGTACCTGCTGGGCTCGTTCCATCTGCTGCGTGCGCAGGACTATCCGCTGTCGGCCGACGTTGAGCAGGCGTTCACCGCGTCCAAGCGGGTGGTGTTTGAACTGTCGCCGCAGGACATGCAGTCGCCGCAGCTGCCGCAGAAAATGCTGCAGGCGGCGATGCGCACCGATGGCACCGAGCTCAAGCGCGACCTGGATGCAGCCACCTGGACCAAGCTGCAGGCCTACGCGAGTGCCAACAACCTGCCGCTGGCGCAGCTGCAGGGGATGAAGCCCTGGTTCGTCGGGCTGACCATCACCCTGGGCCAGTTCACCAAGATGGGGCTGGACCCGAACCTCGGGCTGGACCGTCATTTCATGGAGCGCGCGGCCACCGCGAACAAGCCGACCTCGGGCCTGGAGGACATCGATACGCAGGTCGGGGTGTTGTCGGGGATGTCGGCGCAGGAACAGCAGCAGATGGTGGCCGAGGCGCTGGACCAGGCCGACAAGGCCGATGTCGAGGGCCGCAAGCTGCACGATGCGTGGCGGCGTGGCGACGACAAGCTGCTGTGGACGTCGATGGCGGCGCAGATGCGCGGCCAGTACCCGCAGCTGTACAAGCGGATCAACACCGACCGCAACGATGCCTGGGTGCCCAAGCTGCAGCAGTACCTGCAGGCGGGGCAGGGGGGCACGCTGGTGGTGGTCGGCACGCTGCACCTGCTGGGCAACGATGGCGTGGTGGAGAAACTGAAGGCCAAGGGCTTCCAGGTGGAGCGGGTGTGCACCGGCTGCGCCAAGCCCAAGCGCTGATCAGACGCTGAGGGCGGAGACGAAAAAGGCGCGGCCGGAGGGCTGCGCCTTTTTTCGTTGTGACCCCGCGGGTAACTCAGCGGCGGGTCTTGCCCGTGCCGGGTGCCGGGGTGTCCGGCTTGGCCGTGCCCGCGCCGGTACCGGTGGAGGTGCCGCCGGGACGGGGACCGAAGCCGGCGCCGCCGGTGCCCATGTTGCGCTGGAAATCCTGCCAGAGTTCGAGGTTGCGCTCGGTGAGCTGGTTCATCATCGCCCAGGGGGTCTGGCCGAGGAGGTTGCCCATCTGCTGGCGGAACTGCTGCTGCTGGTCGAGGAAGACCTGCATGCTGCGCTCCAGGTAATTGCCCATGAAGCCCTGCAGGGAGTCGCCGTAGAAGCGGATCAGCTGGCTCAGCAGCTGCGTGGACAGCATGGGTTCGCCGTCCTGTTCCTGGTCGGCGATGATCTGCAGCAGGACCGAGCGGGTCAGGTCGTCGCCGCTCTTGGCGTCACGGACTTCGAAGTCTTCGCCGTCGAGGATGAGCTGGCGCACGTCTTCGATGGTGATGTAGCTGGAAATCTCGGTGTCGTAGAGCCGGCGATTCGGGTATTTCTTGATAATGCGGTTCGCAGCCATGAAACGGTCACTCATCACAGTAGGCGCGCAGCATGGCGCAGTGCAGCAGCACATGCAACCGCCGAAAGGCCCATGCGGCGGGGTATTGGAATCAATTCATGTTGCGCAGCATGGATTCGCGCGGGGTGCAGCATTTGCCGGTTCCATGTCGGGGCCGTAGCCGGTTGGGCCTGCAAACGGTTTCTCGGACCGCGGCGGCAGCGTAGTGCTCCGCGCGGATTCCGTAGAGCCGACCGTTGGTCGGCTGCGCATGCGCTGCGGAAAGCAGCCGACCAACGGTCGGCTCTACCAGCCCATGTGGTGGCCGCCGTTGATGTCCAGGTTCGAGCCGGTGATCCACGACGCTTCTTCGTTGACCAGGAAGGCCACCGCATAGGCGATTTCCTCGGGCTTGCCGAGGCGGCCGGTGGGGATGTCGGCGATGATCTTGGCGCGCACTTCGTCAGGCACGGCCATCACCATGTCGGTGGCGACGTAGCCGGGGGAAATGGTGTTGACGGTGATGCCGAAGCCGGCATTCTCGCGTGCCAGGGAGATGGTGAAGCCGTGCATGCCGGCTTTGGCTGCGGCGTAGTTGGCCTGGCCGTACTGGCCTTTGAGGCCGTTGATCGAGCTGATCTGGATGACCCGGCCCCAGCCGCGCCGGCGCATGCCTTCGATGACCGGGCGGGTGACGTTGAACACCGAGTTGAGGTTGGTGTTGATGACGTCGTGCCACTGGTCGGCCCGCATGCGATGGAAGGTGGTGTCACGGGTGATGCCGGCGTTGTTGACCAGGATCTCGATCGGGCCGAAGGCGGCTTCGACGGCACGGACCATGGCCTCGGCGGTGTCTGGGTTGGAGACATCGCCGGGGAAGATCGCCACGTCCGAGCCGCGGGCCAGCATCATCTCGCGCCATGCCGTGGCCTTGGCTTCGTCGCGGTAGTTGGTGGCGACCCGATGGCCCTGGTCGGCCAGGCGTTGGCAGATGGCGGTGCCGATACCGCCGGTACCGCCGGTGACCAGTGCGACGCGAGATGTCATGAGCTGCTACTCCGAAAGGCAGGGCCAACAAGGGGGAAAGCGATTCTGCAACATCGCCGCGGCAAATGGGGGGTCAGCCGCGGCCCTGCGGTGCAACGATGTCGTGGCGGGGCAGTCGGGCGGGATCGAAACCGGCGCGGGCGCGGGCCAGCAGGTCCGCTACGTTGCCATCGGCGCGCAAGCAGGCCGGATCCTGGCCGAGCGCGGCCCATGCCTGGCGCAATGCGGGCAGGGGCCGGGTGGGGTCGAGGGGGCGTGCGGCATCGGACTTGGAGAGTTTGCGGCCGTCGGTGTCGAGCAGCAGGGGCAGGTGCAGATAGGCCGGGGTAGGCAGTCCGAGCGCGCGTTGCAGCAGGATCTGGCGCGGGGTGGAGTCGAGCAGGTCGGCGCCCCGCACCACGTCGGTGATGCCCTGGTCGCCGTCATCGACCACTACTGCCAGCTGGTAGGCCCAGTAGCCGTCGGCGCGGCGCAGGACGAAGTCGCCGACCTCGGCGTGCACGTTCTGCTGGATCGCCCCGCGCAGGCCGTCCTGGAAATGGACCGTGCTGCCCGGCGGCACGCGCAGTCGGATGGCCGGTTGCGGGCGCGGGCTGCGTGCCACGCACTGGTGGTGGATGCCGCGCTGGTCGGCCAGGTCGCTGCGACTGCAGTGGCAGGCAAACGCCATGCCTTCGTCCAGCAGGCGGTCCAGCGCCTTCTGGTAGAGGCTGTCGCGCCCGCTCTGGTGGACGATTGGGCCGTCGCTGGTCAGACCGAGGGCGGTCAGAACGGCCAGTTGCTGATCCACCGCGCCGGGTACGGTGCGGGGTGGGTCGACGTCTTCAATCCGCACCAGCCAGTGGCCACCGGCGTGCCGGGCGAGCAGCCAGCTGCCCAGCGCGGCCAGCAGCGAGCCGGGATGCAGGGGGCCGGTGGGTGAGGGCGCGAAGCGGCCGCGGTAGGGGGTCATGGACATGAACTATGAATCGTCGGTCAGTTTGCGACTTGAATTCAACATGAAGTCCCCGCAGATTTGCAGTCATCAACCTCTTTCGAGCGCTATTTTCCCATGTTCAGTCGCATTGCTCTCTTTCTTCTGACCAACGTTGCGGTGCTGATCCTGGCGGGCATCGTGATGTCGGTGCTGGGCGTGAATCCCAGCCAGATGAGCGGCCTGCTGGTGATGGCGGCCATCTTCGGCTTCGGGGGTTCATTCATTTCGCTGCTGCTGTCCAAGTGGATGGCCAAGCGGTCGACCGGCGCGGTGGTGATCACCGAGCCGCGCAATCCGACCGAACGCTGGCTGCTGGCCACGGTCGAACGCCAGGCGCGCGAAGCCGGTATCGGCATGCCGGAGGTGGCGGTCTATGACGGTCCGGAAATCAACGCTTTCGCCACCGGCGCCAACCGCAACAAGGCGCTGGTGGCGGTGTCCACCGGCCTGCTGCACAACATGAGCGAGGACGAGGCCGAGGCGGTGCTGGGCCACGAGATCGCGCACGTGGCCAACGGTGACATGATCACCATGGCCCTGCTGCAGGGTGTGTTGAATACGTTCGTGATCGTGCTGGCGCGGATCGTCGGTGGTTTCATCGACAGCGCGATGTCGGGCAACCGCGAGGGCGGCGGGCGCGGCATCGGCTACTTCGTGATCGTGTTCGTGCTGGAGA
>NZ_JBFULO010000042.1:0-17123 GCF_054049855.1 Stenotrophomonas sp. P5_B8
GAAGGAACAGGCGCGTGCGGTCAGCGGCGATACGCTGGATCCGCGCCTGGTCGGGGCCACCTTCGTGGACCTGCCCGAATCGCTGCGCCAGGCCGGTATCAGTGGTGTGCAGGTAAGCGAGGTCAAGCGCGGCAGCCGCGCGGCCACGTCGGGATTGGCCGCCGGCGATGTCATCACCGAAACCAGCGCCGGCGAATTTGCCGACCTGGCCAGCTGGCGCGCCAACTTCCAGCAACGCCCGCCGCAACTGGTGCTGCGCATCGTGCGCGGCAACACGCCTGGCGTGCTGGTGATGCGCTGAACGGCTCAGCCGGTCTTCGCGCGCAACTCACGGGGCGTAACACGCCCTACACCCGGCCGATGCTATTACCTTGCGTTCGTTATCGGGGTCCCTCCCCGGTCACCTTCCCCATCGCACATAACGGAGAGTCACGATGAGCCCCACCAATACCGAAAACCTGAAGGAACACCTGGGCGAAGCCGGTTCGCACCTGAAGTCCGCGGCCAGCGCCGCCGGCGGTGCGATCAAGGGCGCCACCGGCGCGGCCGGCGACGAACTGCGCATCGGCAAGGCCAACGTCAAGGCCGAACTGTCCGACACCGCGCTGTCGGGCCTGGCGGCCGCTGAATTTGGCGGTGCCGCTGCCAAGGAACAGGTCGATGCACTGATGGACAAGGGCAAGGACCTGGTCGACAGCGCTGCCGAGCTGATCCGCGAGCGTCCGCTGGCCTCCTTCGGCGTGGCCTTCGCCGCCGGCTGGATCATCGCCAAGCTGGCCCGCAGCGGCGGCGACAAGTAAGTCGGCGTGAGCGATCAAGCCCAGTCGACCGCTACCGGTGGCGCGGAATCCCCGCCACCGGGCAGCGGTGAAAAAGCACCGCGCCTGGACGAGAGCATCCGCCAGGTCGGTGAGGCCGGCCGTGAGACCGTCGAGTCGGCCAAGCACACCCTGCGCTCGCTGCGACGGTTGGCCTCGGYCGACTTCGCGCTGGCGCGGAGTGCGTTTGGGCGTGCGCTGGCATGGGCTGGCGTGGCGATCGTGTTCGGCGCGTCGGCCTGGCTGTTGCTGGCCGGCACGCTGATCGCCCTGATGCAGCGTTGGGGCCTGTCCTGGTTCCACTCGCTGCTGATCACCTCGGTCGTCAGCCTGCTGGTGACCGGCTATGCGATGTGGCGGGTGTCGTTCTTCTTCCGTCATACCGGCATGCATGCCACCCGCCGGCAGTTGTCTCGGCTGGGGCTGTATGACGAACCCAGCGATGAAGATCCCGATGCCGACGTCGATACGACGGGGGTGAAGCGATGAACTTCGAAGCCTTGCGCCAGCGCGTGCAGCGTGCCGAGCTGGTGGTGGCGGTGCGGGTGGAAAAAACCCGCAGCAGCTGGTTCTCCCTCAGCACCGTCTGGCGTGCCGGGTGGACGCCGATGCGGATCATAACCGTGGGTCTTGCCGGCGGCTTCCTGGCCGGCAAACTGGAACCGACCGGGCTCGGCGCCAAGGTGCAGGGTGCGCGTTGGCTGCAGATGATCGGCTCGGTCTCCAATCTGGTGGCCAGTACCCAGGCCGCGTTCGCCTCGATGCAGGCAGGCGAAGCGGCCGAGACCGCCGAGCAGGCGGCCGACAAGGTGGACGATGCCACCGATGACCTGGCCCGCCCGGCTCCCCGGGCAGCTGCACCCACGCCGCGGGCCAGCCCGCAGCCGCAGCCGCGCGTCGAACCGGCCTCGCCGCAACAGCCGCAACCGGCCGAAGCAGCCACCGATATTTCCGAACGCTGAAACCAGGCCCTGCCGTACTGCGGTGGGGCCTCGCTTTTCCTGCACGGATACAACACGCCGCCCGCACCCGGCTTGCCCAATAATGGCGCTCCCTTCCTGCCCGGCGCCCGCATGAGCGTTCCTGCCGTTACCCCCGACGACACCGTCGCCACTGCCCCACTGCCGCGCCCGCGTGCGCCCATGTCGCTGGTGGTGCTGGCCACGCTGGCGGTCTGTTTCACCCTGTGGGCGGCCCAGGAAGTGATCCTGCCGGTGCTGCTGGCGATGTTCTTCGCGCTGGTGGGCAACCCGATCCTGCGCCTGCTCGGCAAGCTGTGGATTCCGCGCTTCCTCGCGGCGGTGCTGGTGATCGGCGCGGGCCTGAGCGGCGCGGCGGCACTGGGCGTGCAGCTGGTCGGCCCGGCGATGGAATGGGCGCAGGAAGCACCGCAGCAACTGCGCAAGGTGGCGCGCCAGGTGCAGGATCTGACCAAGCCGGTGCAGCAGGCCAACCAGGCCGCGGAGAACTTCGCGCGGGTGGCCGGCGGCGAAGGCAGCCGGCGCGTGCAGATCGTGCGCACCCAGCTCGATGACCCTTACAAAGTGCTCACCCGTGCACCGCGGCTGGCCGCCTCGGTGCTGGCAGTGGTACTGCTGACGCTGTTCTTCATGATCTACGGGCAGAGCCTGCAGAAGCATGCGATCGCGCTGTTCCCCAGCCGCCAGCAACAGCGCTTCACCACCGACATCCTGCGTTCGATCGAACGCGAGGTATCGCGCTACGTGCTCACCATCACCGTGATCAACACGCTGGTGGGACTGGTGTTTTCCGGGGTGTTGCTGCTGCTGGGCATCAGCCTGCAGGAAGCGCTGCTATGGGGCACGGTGGCTGCGCTGCTCAACTTCGCCCCGTACGTGGGCCCGTTGATCGGGGTGGCGTTGATGCTGCTGATGGGCTTTGTGGAGTTCAGCGATCCGCTCAAGGCGCTGCTGCCGGCCGCCTGCTACCTGGCCCTGCACACGGTGGAAGGCCAGGTGGTCACGCCGATCGTGCTGGGCCGCCGCATGGCGATCTCGCCGCTGATCCTGATCCTGGCACTGATGGTGTTCGGCTGGCTGTGGGGCATGGTCGGGCTGCTGCTGGCGGTGCCGCTGCTGGTCTGCATCAAGCTGGTGCTGGCGCGGTTGGAGGGTACCCACGGGTGGGCGCGGCTGCTTGAATGAACCGATCCGGGCATGCCCGCCCCGGATGGCAGGCGTAGAATGGGCGGGTGAATTTCCCAGTCCAAGCCATCACCCTCGACCTCGACGACACCTTGTGGCCGTTCGCCCCCATCGGCGCGCGCATCGACCAGGTGTTGTTCGACTGGATGCGCCAGCACAGCCCCGCCACCGCCGCGATGTACCCGGTGGCGGCCATGCGCGAACTGCGCGAGCGCTCCTTCCACGCCAACCCGCACCTGCACCATGACCTCAGCGCGCTGCGCCGGTTGACGCTGAGCGAGGCGCTGGAGAAAAGCGGTGCCGACCTGGCCCTGCTCGAACCGGCCTATGAAGCGTTCTACGCCGCGCGCAACCAGGTGGAGTTCTACCCGGACGCGCTCGACGCGCTGGCGCGGATCGCCGCCAAGGTGCCTGTCGCCGCGCTCAGCAACGGCAACGCCGACCTGCAGCGGATCGGCCTGGCCCACCATTTCTCCTTCCAGCTGGGCTCGCGCGAACACGGCGCGGCCAAGCCGGCGGCCAGCATCTTCCACGCCGCCTGCGACCGCCTGGGCATTGCCCCCGCGCATGTGCTGCACGTGGGCGACCACGCCGACATGGACGTGGTTGGTGCGATGCAGGCCGGCCTTCGTGGTTGCTGGATCAACCGCGAAGACCACGCCTGGCCCCATCCTTCGCTGCAGCCCGACCTGCAGTTCGACACCCTGACCGGGCTGGCCGACTGGCTGGATGCCAACGCATCCGTCGCTCACGCCTGACCACGAACGGAGCCCTACCCCGCATGACCCAGATCAACGGTTTCACCGCCGATACCTCCAAGGCGCTGCCGCTGCACGTGATGAACCGCGAGCAGTTCGGCGCGTGGCGCGCGCAGCAAAGCGCGGCGCAGCTGGCCTGGATCGACGCACAGCACTTCAACGGCAGCGGCGGCAGCGTGGTGCTGCTGCCTGGTGAGCATGGCCTGGCCGGTGCGATCGTCGGTGTGGGCGATGCCGGTGATGCCTATGCCTACGCGCATGCGCCGTTCGCACTGCCCGAAGGCAGCGTGTGGCAGCTGGCCGATGCATTGCCGGCAGAGATCGAAACCCTGCTGCACATCGGCTGGGGCCTGGGCAGCTACCGCTTCGCGCGGTACCGCAAGCCCAATCGTGCACCGGCCCAACTGGCGGCCACGCCGTCGGCCGAAGTGCGCGATGTGGTGACTGCCAGCCTGCGCGTGCGCGACTGGGTCAACACGCCCACCGAAGACATGGGCCCGCAGCAGCTGGAAGACGCCGCGCGCGAGCTGGCCAGCGCGCATGGCGCGCAGATCGAGGTGATCACCGGCGATGCGCTGTTGGAGCAGAATTTCCCGTCCATCCACGCAGTGGGCCGCGCCTCGCATCGCGCGCCGCGCCTGATCGTGCTGCGCTGGGGCAAGGCAGGCCAGCCGCACGTGGCGCTGGTCGGCAAGGGCGTGTGCTTCGACACCGGCGGGCTGGACATCAAGCCGGGCGATGGCATGCGCAACATGAAGAAGGACATGGGCGGCGCCGCGCACGCACTCGGGCTGGCCGGGCTGATCATGGCCCAGCAGCTGCCGGTGCAGCTGACCCTGCTGATCCCGGCGGTGGAAAACGCGATCGGCCCCGATGCCTTCCGCCCCGGCGAAGTGATCGCCACCCGCAAGGGCCTGAGCATCGAGATCGACAACACCGATGCCGAAGGGCGGGTGATCCTGGCCGATGCGCTGACCTACGCCAGCGAACAGCAGCCGGAGATCGTGCTCGACTTCGCCACCCTCACCGGTGCGGCACGGATCGCGCTTGGCCCGGACCTGCCGGCGTTGTTCAGCAACGATGACACGCTGGCCCAGCAGTGGCTGCAGGCCGGTGAAGCGGTGCGCGATCCGGTCTGGCGCATGCCGCTGTGGCGCCCCTACCTGCGCTACCTGCACAGCAACATCGCCGACCTGGCCAACGCCGGCTCGCGCATGGCCGGTTCGGTCACCGCCGCGCTGTACCTGGAGCGTTTCATCGCCGAAGGCCAGCGCTGGGCGCACCTGGACGTGTACGCCTGGAACGATGGCGAGCGCCCGGGCCGCCCGGCCGGTGGCGAGGCGCTGGCGTTGCGCTCGGCATGGACCATGCTCAAGACGCGTTACGCCTGAGTCGGCCGGGCCCTGCCCGGTCCTGCCGTGACACCCACAGATCCCCGCTTCGGCGGGGATCTGCATTTGGAAGAGTTGTCGAAAATGTGAATATCGGCGTCGCCCACGTTCTGACACCATGGCCCGGTCGCCCACCCACACGCTTTGTGAAGGCAGGAATCCAGACATGTCACTCTTCGGCTCTTCCCGTGCCGGCCGCGAGCCGGGCGCACCGCGACCACCGTCGCCGCTGCTGTGGATCGCGCTGATCGCCTTGATCGCCGGCCTGCTGGTGCTGGCCTTTGCCTGGCTGGCCGGCTGGATCGGCCGCGACCGCATCACCGCGCAGACCTTCACCGACAGCATCGAGGCCACCGGCCCGCCGCAGCCGGGCTTCCGCCGCGCGCATACCAAGGGCGTGTGCGTGAGCGGCACGTTTCAGGGCACGCCGGAAGGCGTGGCGCTGAGTTCGGCGCGCGTGTTCCGGCAACTGCAGGTACCGGTGCTGGGCCGGCTCTCCATCGGCGGCGGCGACCCGCACRGTGCCGACGCCAATGCGCGCGTGCGCAGCATGGCGTTGCAGCTGGTCAGCGATGATGGCCAGGAATGGCGGACGGCGATGAACAGCTTCCCGTTCTTCGCCGTGCCCACCAGCGAGGCCTTCCTCGAACAGACCCGCGCCGGCATCCCCGATCCGGCCACCGGCAAGCCGGACCCGGCCAAGATGGCCGCCGTGCTGGCCAAGTACCCGTCCGCGCGTGCGTTCGGGCAGTGGGCCAAGACCGCGCCGTGGTCCAGCAGTTGGGCCGACACCACCTACAACGGGGTCAACGCCTTCCGCTTCACCGCCGCCGACGGCAGCCATCGCTTCGTGCGCTGGAGCATGCGGCCGCAGGCGCCCTTCGTGGAAATGACACCGGCGCAACGCGCGAAAGCCGGGCTGGATTACCTGGCCGACGAGTTCGCCCAGCGGCTGGCCCAGGGCCCGGTGCGCTGGGACATGTGGGTCAGCATCGCCGAGGCGGGCGACCCGATCGACGATCCGTCACAGGTGTGGCCGGCGCAGCGCCGCCAGGTGAAAGTGGGCACGCTCAGCCTGGTGTCGATGCAGCCCCAGGCCATCGGCGCCTGCCGCGACCTGAACTACGATCCGTTGATCCTGCCCAGCGGCATCGCCGGTTCCGACGATCCGATCCTGGCCGCGCGGTCGGCGGTGTACTCACAGTCGTTCAACCGCCGCGAGCGCGAAATCGCCAGCGGCAAGGGTGCGGCGGCCACCGGCAAGGAGAGTGCGCGATGAACCGCGATTCGGGCCATTTCAACCTTACCGCGCGCGTGCTGCACTGGCTGATGGCGGCGATGATCCTGACCATGCTGTTTGTCGGCGTGGGCATGGTGGCGGCGCTGCACTGGCGGCCGATGCTGGTCGACCTGCACCGCCCGCTCGGCATCGCGATCCTGCTGCTGGTGATCGTGCGCCTGTACAACCGCCTGCGCCATCGGCCGCCGCCGTTGCCCGCCGATCTGCCGGCCTGGCAGGCGTTCGCCGCGCATGCCTCGCACTGGGTGCTGTACGGCCTGATGCTGGCGATGCCGCTGATCGGCTGGTCGATGCTCTCCGCCGGCGGCTATCCGATCGTGATGTGGCCGGGCTTCAACCTGCCGGCGATTCTGCCGCACGACCCGTCGCTGTACGCGGCGCTGCGCAACGCGCACAGCCTGTTCGCCTACGCGCTGTTCGCCACGGTGGTGGCGCATCTGTCCGCGGCGCTGTTCCATCTGTGGGTGCGCCGCGACGGGGTGTTCCAGGCAATGGCGAAGGGCCCGGAGAAAATCCGCGACGACCGCCCCCGGTAGTACCGGCCGCTGGCCGGCTTCTCGGGATGTCGATCAGGAGGGTGCAGCGCCGGCCAACGGCCGGCATTACAGCCAGCCCTTCTGCCTGGCCAACCGATACGCCTCGATACGGTTGGCCACGCCGAGCTTGCCGATGCATTCGGACAGGTAGTTGCGCACGGTGCCATGCGACAGCCCCAGCTGGGTGGCGATCTCGCTGGCCGAGCGACCGTCGCCGGACAGGCGCAACACCTGGCGTTCACGGTCGTTGAGCGGGTCGGCCTGCGACCAGGCATCCAGCGCCAGCTGCGGATCGATCGCGCGCCCGCCGTGCTGCACCTGGCGCAGCGCATCGGCCAGGCGTTCGGCGGGTGCATCCTTGAGCAGGTAGCCGCACACCCCGGCATCCAGCGCCCGTCGCAGGAAGCCCGAGCGCGCGAAGGTGGTGACGATCACCACCTTGATGGGCAGTTGCTGGCGGGCGATGCGCTGGGCCAGTTCCAGCCCGGATAGCCCGGGCATTTCGATGTCGGTGACCAGGATGTCCGGCTGCAGCTGCTGCAGCATGCGCCACGCGGCTTCGCCGTCGGCCGCGCTGCCCAGCACCTCGATGTCCCGCTCCAACCCCAACAGCGCCGACAGCGCGCCGCGCACCATCGCCTGGTCTTCGGCCAACACGATGCGGATCATGGTGTGGCCCCACCCGCGACCGCGGCAACTACAGGCGTGGTTGCCGCCGGCAGCGTCACCCGCACCGTCACGCAGGTGCCCTCGCCCTTCGCCGACTGCATGGCCAGGGTGCCACGCAGCGCGGTAACGCGTTCGCGCATGCCGGTCAGGCCGTTGCCATCGACGTGGACCCCGCCACGCCCGTCGTCGCGTATCTGCATCAACAAGCTGCGTCCATCCTGTTCAAAGGTGATCCACGCCTGCCGCGCCTGGGCGTGGCGGGCAACATTGGTGACGGCCTCGCGCAGCACCAGCGACAGCGCCCGTTCGATAGCCACCGGCATCGGCGGCGGCGGCGCGTAGTGCAGGTGCACGTGCTGGTACTCCAGCAACAACCGCGCCGAGGCCAGCTCGGCGGCCAGATCGCTGGCACGGATGCCGGTGACTGCGCTGCGCACTTCGGCCAGCGCCTGCCGCGCGATGGTTTCGGCTTCGGCCACTTCGCGGCGCGAGCCCACCGGATCGCGGTCGGCCAGCTTGCGCGAGAGCTCCAGCTTCAGGGTGATCAAGGACAACGTATGCCCCAACAGGTCGTGCAGATCGCGGCCGATGCGCTCGCGTTCGGCGGTAGCCGCCAGGCGCCGCACTTCGTCCTGGGACAGCTGCAGCGCCGCATCCTTTTCATGGCTGGCGGTCTCGAAATTGACCACCAGGCTGATGATCACCGCCATGCTCGGGATCCAGATCAGCGCCTGCCACGGATAGTGCGCGAACCAGCCCACCACCACGAACAGCGCGTTCAACGCCAGCAGCTGCAGCAGATAGCGCCCGTAGCCACTGCGGCGCGAGACGCGCAAGGTGACGCAGCCGAAGATGAAATAGCTCACCGCCGAGGGGTACCACGCCAGCGGTACCAGCCCCAGCGCCACCATCGACAGTGCATAGCGCGGCGCGTGGCAGCGCGGTGCGAGCAACACGCCGGCATACAACGCCAGGAACACCGGGTAGGTGAGCAGGGTCAGCGCCGCCCAACGCCAGGTGTAGCCCGTGCCGAACAAGGGGGTGAGGAACACCCAGAGCGTCCACAGCAGGTGGATCGCATCGACCCACGGCGACTTGCCACGCCGCAGGTTTTCGGCCACGGCCGAGTCCGGCGCGGGGCGCAACAGGGAGGCGAGCCGACTGGATGACACGGACGATTCCAACGCAGGGCGAACAGGGGCGATCATGCCACTTCAGCCCATCCGGCGCAGGCGGCACCGTGCTGGCCCGGCGCACCGGCGGTCACCGCCGGCAGCCCCGCGATGTGCACCCGCGCACTGCCCTGCGCCGGCTGGCCCACCGCCGGTTGCAGCGCCGTAGGGGACCTCGATGTGGTGCAGGCTGGCCAGGGAGGCGACGGGGGTGGACATCGGGGCACTCCGGAGCGGGCGGGAAGGGCATAGCCTCGCGCCACGGCAGCAGCGCGGCCAGTGGCCGTCGTCAGCATAGTCAGGTGACAGCTGTCACTGCCCACGCCGCCGCTGGGCGCGCATGCTGTGCACCACCCGGCCTGGTGCCGGTTTGCCCCGCAACCGCCGTTGCGGTCACACTCGGCCCGATTCCCCGTCCAGACTCACGATGAACGCATCCGCTGAACTGCTCAAGGAACTCCGCATCGACCGCAAGGCGACCACCCCGCTGCCGTCCTCGCCCCGCCGTGGGTGGTGGATCGCGTTGGCGATCATCGTGGTGCTGCTGCTCGGCGGGATCGCCTGGTTCGTGTTTGGCCGGCAACGCGCGATCGAGGTCACCACCGCGCCGGTGGTGGCGATCCAGCAGGGCAGCGCCAGCAGCTCGGTGCTCGATGCCAGCGGCTACGTGGTCGCCCGGCGCATGGCCACGGTCTCGGCCAAGATCACCGGCAAGGTGCGCGAGGTGATGATCGAAGAAGGCATGCGCGTGGAAGAAGGCCAGGTGATGGCCACGCTCGACCCGATCGATGCCAACGCGCAGCGCAGCCTGTCGGCCTCGCAGCTGGAGGCCGCGCGCAGCCAGCTGTCCGGGCTGCAGGCGCAGGTCGCACAGGCCAACGCCGAAGCCGGCCGCCTGCAGACGCTGGTGGGCCAGCAGCTGGTCTCGCGCTCGCAGTACGACCTGGCCACGTCACAGCGTGACAGCCTGCGGGCGCAGCTGCGCACCGCCGAACGCAACATCAAGGTCGCCAACGATGCACTGGCCATCGCCGACCTGGGCGTGGACAACAACACCGTGCGTGCACCGTTCTCCGGCGTGGTTACCGCCAAGGCCGCACAGCCCGGCGAGATCGTGTCGCCGCTGTCGGCCGGTGGCGGCTTCACCCGCACCGGCATCGGCACCATCGTGGACATGGAATCGCTGGAGATCGAAGTGGACGTGGGGGAGTCCTTCATCGGCCGCGTGCAGCCGAGGATGCCGGTGGAGGCCACGCTCAATGCCTACCCGGACTGGAAGATCCCGGCCGAGGTGATCGCCATCGTGCCCACCGCCGACCGTGGCAAGGCCACCGTCAAGGTGCGCGTGGCACTGAAGGTGAAAGACCCGCGCATCGTGCCGGAGATGGGCGTGCGGGTGAGCTTCCTGGAGGCCGCGCCAGCGGCCGCGGCCGCCGCGCCCAAGGGCGTGCGCGTGCCGGCGGCGGCGATCGTCGAGCGCGAGCAGAAGACCGTCGCCTTCGTGGTCAAGGACGACCAGCGCGTGGAACTGCGTGAGGTCACCGCCGGCACCGCCCTCAACACCGACCGCCAGGTCAGCCGCGGGCTGAGCGCCGGCGAGGTGGTGGTGGTGGACCCGCCCGCGGAACTGCACGACGGCAGCAAGGTCGTGGAAAAGCAGCAGCAGTAACCGCTGCGCCCCGCCGGGCGCGGCGATGCAACGTGTGTGCGCTACCCGTGCCGTGCCGGCGCGCAGGTGGGCTGCTGCCCGCCACCGCGCGTTCCCCACCCGGCYACGGCCCCAAGATCGCCGCATGCAGGCGCGCGCCGCCGCATGCCGTCCGCTCGATCCGCCTTGTTCCAAGGAGAACCACCCATGTCGACCCTGGTTTCGCTCCGCAACATCACCAAGACCTACCAGCGCGGCCCCGAGAAGGTGCAGGTGCTGCACGGCATCGACCTGGACATCCAGCGCGGCGACTTCGTCGCCCTGATGGGGCCGTCCGGCTCGGGCAAGACCACCCTGCTCAACCTGATCGGCGGGCTGGATACGCCCAGCGGTGGCGAGATCGAGATCGAAGGCGAGCGCATCGACCGCATGTCCGGCGGGCAGCTGTCGACCTGGCGCAGCCACCATGTCGGCTTCGTGTTCCAGTTCTACAACCTGATGCCGATGCTCACCGCGCAGAAGAACGTGGAACTGCCGCTGCTGCTCACCCACCTTGGCGCGGCCCAGCGCAAGCGCAATGCGGAGATCGCGCTGACCCTGGTCGGCCTGGCCGACCGCCGCAGCCACCGTCCCAATGAGTTGTCCGGCGGCCAGCAGCAGCGCGTGGCGATCGCCCGGGCGATCGTCTCCGACCCGACCTTCCTGATCTGCGACGAACCCACCGGCGACCTCGACCGCCAGTCCGCCGAGGAGATCCTGGGCCTGCTGCAGCAGCTCAACCGCGAGCACGGCAAGACCATCATCATGGTCACCCATGATCCCAAGGCGGCCGAGTACGCCACCCACACCGTGCACCTGGACAAGGGCGAACTGGCCACCGCGCCAGCGGCCCACTGACGGAGGCTGCCGCGATGAAGTATTTCTCGCTCATCTGGGCGCAGTTGTTCCGCAGCAAGACGCGGACCCTGCTCACCCTGCTCTCGGTGGTGGCCGCGTTCCTGCTGTTTGGCATGCTCGATTCGGTGCGCGTGGCATTCAATTCCGGCGGCGACACCATCGAAGGCGCCAAGCGGCTGGTGGTGTCCTCCAAGCTGTCGATCACCCAGAGCCTGCCGTTGCGCCTGCTGCGCGACATCGAAGCCACCCCCGGGGTGCGCAAAGTGAACTACGCGATGTGGTTCGGCGGCATCTACCAGGACCCGAAGAACTTCTTCCCGAGCTTCTCGGTGTCGGACAACTACATGGACCTGTACCCGGAGTTCGAGCTGCCGCCGGCGCAGGCCGAGGCATTCAAGAACACCCGTACCGGTGCACTGGTCGGGGAGGCCCTGGCCAAGCGGTTCGGCTGGAAGATCGGCGACACCATCCCGATGCAGGCCACCATCTTCCCGCGCAAGGGCAGCAACGACTGGCCGCTGCAGCTGGTGGGCATCTACCGCGCCAAGGACCGCAAGAGCGCCGCCGGCGAGAACCAGCTGCTGCTGCACTGGAGCTACTTCGATGAGTCCAACGACTACATCAAGAACCAGGTCAGCTTCTACACCGTGCAACTGGACAACCCGGCGCACGCCTCGCGCGTGGCGCAGGCGATCGATGCGCTGTCACTGAACTCCGACCGCGAGACCAAGTCGCAGACCGAAGCGGCGTTCTCGCAGGCCTTCGCCAAGCAGTTTGCCGATATCGGCCTGATCGTCACCGGCATCATGGCGGCGGTGTTCTTCACCCTGGTGCTGCTGACCGGCAACACCATGGCGCAGGCGGTGCGCGAGCGCATTCCAGAGTTGGCCATCCTCAAGACGCTGGGCTTCAAGGACGGCACCGTGCTGGTGCTGGTGATGGTCGAGTCGGTGCTGCTGATCGTGCTGGGCGGGCTGATCGGGATGGGCCTGGCCGCGATCCTGATGCCGGTGATCAGCGCCAACAGCCAGGGCATGATCAGCCTGCCGGGCGTGCCCGCGCAGACCTGGGCGATGGCGCTGGGGCTGATGGCGGTGATCGGCGTGGTGGTGGGGCTGCTGCCGGCATTGCGCGCGCAGCGGTTGAAGATCGTCGATGCATTGGCCGGACGCTGAGGAGCCCATCATGAACAAGCAATGGTTGTGGAACACGCTGACGGTGCTGGTGCTGCTGGTCGCCCTGGCGGTGTGGGTGGTGCTGCCGTGGTGGATGGTGCTGGCCATCGCGGTGCTGCTGGCGGCATGGCTGCTGCTCACCCGCAGCGGCCGGCTGTCGCTGGCGGCCGCGCGCATCGGGATCGCCAGCCTGCCGCAGCGTTGGGGCGCCTCCTCGGTGATCGTGGTGGGCATTGCCGGCGTGGTCGGCGTACTGGTGGCGATGCTGGCGATGGGCGACGGCTTCAAGGCCACCCTCAGCCGCAGCGGCAGCGATGATGTGGCCATCGTGCTGCGGGGCGGCTCGCAGGCCGAAACCAACTCGGTGATCATGCGCGACCAGCTGCCACTCATCCAAAGCCTGCCCGGCGTGGCACGCGGCGAGGACGGCAAGCCGCTGGTGTCGGCCGAGCTGTCGCAGGTGATCAGCCTGCTTTCGCGCAGCGACCACTCCGATACCAACGTGCAGTTCCGCGGCGTTGGTGAGCAGGCCTGGGCGGTGCGCCGGCAGGTGCACATTGTCGAAGGCCGCCGCTTCAAGCCGGGACTGCGCGAGATCGTGGTCGGCAAGGGGGCCAAGGCACAGTTCGAAGGCCTGGAGGTGGGCAAAACCCTGCAGCTGGGCAAGCAGGACTGGACGGTCGTGGGCGTGTTCGCCTCCAACGACGTGCACGAGTCCGAGCTGTGGGCCGACACCCAGACCCTGTCCACCACCTACAACCGCAGCGCCTACCAGTCGGTCAACGTGCGTACGGAGGGAGCCGCCGGGTTCAAGCAGTTCAAGGCAGCGATGGAAGCCGATCCGCGCCTGAAGCTGGACGTGGAAACCACCCGCGACTACTACAGCAAGCAGTCCGGCGGCCTGAGCACGCTGATCAACGTGCTGGGCACGGTGATCGGCGGCATCATGGCGATCGGTGCGGTGTTCGGTGCGCTCAACACCATGTATGCAGCGGTGGCCACGCGTGCGCGCGAGATCGCGACCATGCGTGCGATCGGTTTCCGCGGGCTGCCGGTGATCACTGCGGTGATGCTGGAGACGATGCTGCTGGCCTTGCTGGGCGGCATCCTGGGGGGCCTGCTGGCGTGGTTGGTGTTCAACAACTACACGGTGTCCACGCTGGGCAACAACTTCAGCCAGGTGGTGTTCCAGTTCCGGGTGTCGCCGCAGCTGCTGTGGACCGGGCTGAAGTGGGCCTTGGGGATCGGGCTGGTCGGTGGTCTGTTCCCGGCACTGCGTGCGGCGCGCCTGCCGATCACCACGGCGTTGCGCGAGACCTGAGGCGTGGCGGTGTATCAACAAGACCCTGCGCACGCAGGTGCGCGCACGAAATAGCAGACCACGAACCGCATCCGCAAGGGTGCGGTTTTTTTTCTCTCAATGGTGCGGGGCATCTTGTTCGAATGGCCGTCACCGATGGCGTGCGGCTGTGCGTGTGGTCGAGTGATCCAGGCGCTGTGCTGATCTAGGGGTATCTCCGCCTGGATCTGTCGCGAGCGTGAGGGCCCCGTAGCAGCCGGTAGGCCCCTGGCGCAAATGTCCCCCGGCCGCGTGGCGGCCTCCTCCTTTATTTTGCCCAGGGGCCTACCGGCTGCTACGGGGCTCGGCTTGCGGTAGGGCCAAGCGGACTTTCCAACGAGGCCGTTGGTGGGTCGGGCGCCGGGCCCCATGCCCTTGGAGGCGAAATAAAGGAGGAGGGGGCGGCCGTAGGCCGACGCCGGGGGACATTCGCCGGAAAGGGCATGGGGCCCGGCGCCCGACCCACCGACGGCCGTACCAGGAAAAGCTCACAGCGCGCTTCATAGGTGTCAGGCGGAGGTAAAGGAAATTCTCTCGCGAACCGTCGATACACACTGAACGCTTCCCTTCGATGCACATCCGCGTGCACTCAAGTTGACCGGACCATCGCCGTTATCGGTGCCTCTGCCTGCACCGACGCGATGCGCACTGCACGTACTGTCGCGCATTGAAAAAAGATTGTTCGCCAACGCGCGAATTTGTCAGCGAACGTTCATTTTTAGCGGTTTTTATGCTTTCAGATGAAAGTAAAAAATTTGAAAAGTCATTAGACTCCCGCCCCCCGCGTCGTGATGTTGTCCCCACGCCGCCCGCAAGGGCGCTTGTTTTTTACGAGAAAGAGAAATCGCACGGATGTATTTGAAGACCCACCCGCTGCGCAACGCGATCGCCATCGCGCTTGTCGCCAGCTGCAGTGCCCCTGCCTTCGCCCAGACCGCCAATGACGGCACCACCAATCTGGATCGCATTGAAATCACCGGCTCGCGCATCCGCCAGGCCAGCGTCGAGAGCGCCCAGCCGGTCGTCGCGCTGAACCGCGCCGAGATCGAAAAGAAGGGCTACATCAACGTCGCCGACATCCTGCAGGATGTTACCGCTGCCGGCGCGCCGAGCATGAGCCGCGCCAACTCGCTGGAGTCCGGCCGCGACTTCGGCGGCATGTACGTCAGCCTGCGCAACCTGGGTCCGGAACGCAGCCTGGTGCTGATCGACGGCCGCCGCATGGGCGTGTCCGCCGCCGGTTACTCCGACCTGGCCTCGATCCCGTCCTCCATCGTGGACCGCGTGGAAGTACTGACCGACGGCGCCTCGGCACTGTACGGCTCGGACGCCATCGCCGGCGTGGTCAACATCATCACCCGCAAGAATTTCGACGGCGCTGAAGTCAACGCGTACGTCGGCCAGTACAGCGAAGGCGACGGTCAGAAGACCAGCTACAGCGCCACCTTCGGCAAAACCTTCGACCGTGGCTGGGTCACCGTCGGCGGCGAGTACTCCGACGAAGATCCGATCCTGGGCGGCGCACGCGAGTTCACCGCCTACCCGAACGGCCCGCGCCACCCGACCGACGGCCTCAGCGGCGTCACCCCGTGGGGCTATGCCACCGTCGATGGCAGGAACCTCAGCGTGGGCCCGGGCGGCGACCCGACCGTGCGGGGCAATTTCAAGCCGGCCGACAAGGCCAACGATGCCAACACCAAGACCAACATGAGCCTGCTCACCGGTCTGCAGCGCAAGTCGGTGTTTGCCAACGGTGGCTTCTCGATCAACGACAACCTGCGCCTGGTGGCCGACGCGCTGTACACCGAGCGCGAGTCGACCAAGCAGCTGGCCGGCTACCCGTACCAGAGCACCGGCGCGCGCGCGCTGCTGTCCAAGGACAGCGCGTTCAACCCGTTCGGCCGTGACGTTGCCTTCGCGCACCGCACCGAAGAACTGCCGCGCGGCACCGAGAACAACCTGACCACCAAGCGCGCCAGCGTCGGTCTGGAAGGCAGCTTCGAAACTGGTTCGCGGTACTGGGACTGGAACCTCAGCTACATGTACAACCGCAACGAAGGCGAGCGCATCGGTACGGGCAGCATGTACCAGCCGAACGTCAACCAGTCCGTCGGCCCGTCGTTCATCGACGGCCAGGGCGTTGCGCGTTGCGGCAGCGTCGGCAACGTGATCGCCGGCTGCACGCCGTGGAATCCGCTGGCTCCGATGGGCTACACCGGCCCGGGCGCGCTGGGCAACCAGGACGTGCAGGACTACCTGTTCACCCGTTTCACCGACAAGATGCAGAGCACCACCAAGGTGGCCAGCGCGAACATCTCCGGCTCACTGTTCAGCCTGTCGGCCGGTGACATCATGGGTGCGATGGGCGTCGAACATCGCAGCGAAGAAGCCAGCTACGACCCGGACCTGATGGTGCGCAACGGCCAGATCGCCGGCACCAGCGGCCAGCCGACCCGTGGCGATTACGCGCTCAACGAAGCCTACCTGGAACTGCAGGTGCCGCTGCTGGCCGACATGGCCTTCGCCCGCGAGCTGTCGCTGGACGTGGCCGGTCGTTACTCGGACTACAACAACTTCGGTTCGACCACCAACACCAAGTTCGGCCTGAAGTGGAAGCCGATCGACAGCCTGCTGGTGCGCGCCACCTACGGCACCGGCTTCCGCGCCCCGACGGTGGAAAACCTGTACGGCGGCACGGTCACCACGCGTGATTCGTACACCGATCCGTGCGACACCACCTTCGGTGCCGCGGCCAACAACGCGCAGGTGCAGGCACGCTGCCGCGCCGGCGGCGTGCCGGCCAACTTCCGCCAGCTGGCCGCCGATGGCAATCCGGCAACCGTGCCGGGCCAGCAGGGTGGCACCGACTTCACCTCCGGCTCCAACGAGGCGCTGAAGCCGGAAACCGCCAAGACCTGGACCGTGGGCCTGGTGTACAGCCCGGAGTTCGTCTCGGGCCTGGACCTGAGCCTGGACTGGTGGAAGATCCGCATCAACGACGTGATCGTCGGTGAGTCGGCCACGGACATGCTCAACCAGTGCTACGTGCAGGGCGTGGATGCGGCGTGCAACCGCTTCACCCGTTCCAAGTCGGGCAAGACGATTGGCCAGGTCAGCGCGCTGGACCGCACGCTGCTCAACGCCGGCTACCAGGAAACCGCAGGCTACGACATCGCCGTGCGTTACCGTCTGCCGGAACTGGCGATCGGCAAGTTCTCCGTGTCCTGGAACACCACCTACGTGGATTACCTGGAA
>NZ_JBFULO010000043.1:0-17101 GCF_054049855.1 Stenotrophomonas sp. P5_B8
GTCGCGCCCAACGCGGTCCAGCGCGATGRCCAGGCTCGCACCGACCAGCCCGCCGCCCACGATCACTACATCATGTCGTTCACTCATACCGCCCATGATAAGCCGTCGACCGTTGCGGGCGCGTGCGGCGGCGTGCCGCAGCAGGCGCTAGAATGAACGCTGAACCCCTTCCCGTGTCTGCCATGACCCCCCTTGCCCACCGCGCCTTCGTCCTGTCCGTGCTCGTGCTGCTGATGGCCGCGACCCGGGTAAATCATTTCGCGGCGATCCCGGATGCGTCCTGGGCAGTGTTCTTCGTCGGCGGCTTCTACCTGCGCAGCTGGACCCGCTGGGCGTTCCCGCTGCTGATGGCACTGGCGATCGTGATCGATGTGCTGGTGATCCGCGCCAGCGGCCAGCCGTACCTGCAGCACTACTGCGTGTCGCCCGGCACCTGGATGCTGCTGCCGGCCTACTTCTCGATGTGGGCTGGCGGCATGCTGCTGCGCCAGGGCTACCACGGCGCGCGCTGGAGCACGCTGGGCAAGGCCGCGCTGCTGCTGGTCGGCGCGGTGGCGGTATGCCACCTGTTCGCGCAGGGCGGTTTCTACTGGAGCAGCGACATGGTCGCCAACCCGACGCTGGCCGGCTGGCTGCAGAACTACGCCGACTGGTTCGTGCCGTACCTGCGTACCGCGGCGATCTACGTCGGCCTGGCCGCCGCGCTGCAACTGGCCACCGAACAGGTCGGCAAGCTGCTGCAGGCCCGCCACGACGTGCTGCACTGAGCCGCCGTCGCGATGGGCAACCGGCTTTCGCGCATCTACACCCGCACCGGCGATGACGGCAGCACCGGCCTGGGCGATGGCAGCCGGGTGCCCAAGGACGACGCCCGGGTCAACGCCTACGGCACCGTCGACGAGGCCAATTCGGCGCTGGGCGTGCTGCTGGCGGTCACCCTGCCCGACGACGTGCGGGCGCTGCTCACCACCGTGCAGCACCAGCTGTTCGACCTGGGCGGCGAGCTATGCATTCCCGGCCATGCCGCGATCCAGGCCGCCGACATCGACGCACTGGAAAAGCAGCTGGACCACTACAACGCCGACCTGCCGGTCTTGAAGGAATTCATCCTGCCCGCCGGTGGCGAGGCCGCCGCGCGTTGCCACCTGGTCCGCACCATCGTCCGCCGCGCCGAGCGCGACACGGTGACGCTGGCGCGGCTGGAGCCCGTCCGCGCCGAGGCCATCGGTTACCTCAACCGGCTCTCGGACCTGCTGTTCGTGCTGGCCCGCGTGCTGGCCCGTGCCGAWGGCCACGGCGAAGTGCTGTGGCGGCACGAGCGCCGCCACGCCTGAGCGCCCTGGCGCCCCACCGGAACCCCTGCCCGCATGCTGGTCTTTACCCATCCTGCCTGTCTGCAACACGATCCCGGCCGCGGCCACCCCGAGTCCCCGCAGCGCCTGCAGGTGGTGCTGGATGCATTGCATGCGGCCTTTCCGGACCAGCTGGACTGGCGGGAGGCACCGGCCGCCAAGCTCGGTGAGCTGGCCCGCGTACACGACAGCGAGCTGATCGACCTGGTCCTCAAGCCGCAGTCCGAACCGCTGCGGCTGATCGACATGGACACCCTGACCTCGCCCGGCTCGGCCAGCGCCGCCCTGCATGCCGCTGGCGCCGGTGTGGCTGCCGTGGATGCGGTGATGCTCGGCGATGACCCGGTCGCGTTCTGCGCGGTGCGCCCGCCCGGCCACCACGCCACCGCCAGCACCGCGATGGGCTTCTGTCTGTTCAACAACATCGCCGTGGCCGCGGCCTACGCGCGCGACCGCTACGGGTTGGAGCGCATCGCCATCATCGATTTCGACGTCCACCACGGCAACGGCACCCAGGACATCTTCATCGCCGACCCCGGCGTGGCCTACTACAGCACCCACCAGGCCGGCCTGTTCCCCAACTCYGGCCTGCGTCGCGACCGCGGCGCGGGCAACCTGATGAACATCCTGCTGCCCCCGGGCAGCGGCGGCTTCCGCTTCCGCAATACCTGGGCCGACGAGATGCTGCCGGCGATCGATGACTTCCGTCCGCAGCTGCTGCTGATCTCGGCCGGCTTCGATGCCCATCTGCGCGATCCACAGGCCGACCTGATGCTGGAGACCGACGATTTCGCCTGGATCACCGCCGAGCTGCGCAGCCTGGCGCGCCGCCATGGCGGCGGCCGCGTGGTGTCGATGCTGGAGGGCGGTTACGACCTGCAGGCCTTGGCCGAGTGCAGTGTGGCCCACGTCGGCCAATTGCGCTGAGTACCTGCGCGGGCGGCCCCTGCGCATGAACCTGAACCCCCGGCCGGGCAAAGCCTTCATTGCCCCTATGCAAGGGATGGGGCAAGCTACGATCCGTTTTCGCCCGAATCCGACTACCGCGTGCGCCGAGCCCTCCGCCTGCTGCCTCTCCCCCTGAGCATCGCCATCTGCCTGCCGGCCCTGGCCGACGACAAACCGRTGAACTGGGGCCTGTGCCCAGCCACCGACGTCCTGCCTGTGTTCGACGATGCCCCCAAAGCCGACAAGGCTGCTGCCGCCACCCGCGACCAGCAGGACACCGACATCGAGGGGGACCAGCTGTTCGGCACCACCACGGTCCCTCAATACCAGGGCAACGTGGCGCTCAAGCGCGGCGACCAGTTCCTGGGTACCGACCACCTGAGCTTCGACACCGAAAGCGGCAACTACATCGCCGAGGGCAACGTCCGCTACCAGGACTCCTCGATCCGGATGGTGGCCAAGCGTGCCGAGGGCAACCAGGAAGCGGACACCCACAAGATCAGCGACATCAAGTACCAGCTGGTCTCGCGGCGCGGCAACGGCGTGGCCGACTCGGTCGACCTGCAGGGCGCGGTGGGGCAGATGCATCGCTCCACCTACACCACCTGCGATCCGTCCCAGCCGGTGTGGAAGCTGTCGGCGCCGCAGATCGAAGTGGACAACGACGAAGGCTTCGGCACCGCGCGCAACGCGGTGCTGCGGATCGGCAAGGTGCCGGTGCTGTGGGCGCCGTACTTCAAGTTCCCCATCGATGACCGTCGCCAGACCGGCCTGCTGTACCCGCAGCTCGGCCTGTCCGGCCGCAACGGCTTCGACTATGCCCAGCCGATCTACTTCAACCTGGCGCCGAACTACGACGACACCTTGACCCCGCGCTACATGAGCAAGCGCGGGCTGATGCTGAGCAACGAGTTCCGCTACCTGTACGACGGTGGCCGTGGCGAGCTGCAGACCAGCTACCTGCCCAACGACAAGCTGCGTGACCGCGATCGCGGCCAGTTCCAGTTCGGCGGTTACCACAACATCAATACCAACTGGCAGGCCCGTGCCAACCTGGCCTGGGTCAGCGACGAGCGTTATACCGAAGACTTCGCCAACCGCCTGCTCGGGGTGACCGCGTCCAACCTGCAGAGCCAGATCGGCATCTACGGCACCGGTGAAAACTGGACCGGCGGCCTGATGGCCGACTACTGGCAGCTCACCGATTACACCCTGACCGAAGCCGCGCTGCCTTACGCGCGGCAGCCGCGTGCGTTCTTCACCTGGGACAAGCCGCTGCTGCCGTGGCTGGAAACCGGCGTGTATGCCGAGGCCGTGCGCTTCACCCACAAGGACATCAACGGCAAGATCGTCGACGCCGATGGTGAGTACGTGCGCGACGGGACCAGCACCGAGATGTTCGGCGGGTCGCGCCTGGACGTCAAACCGTACGTGTCCATGCCCTTCAGCGGCGCGGCCTGGTATGTGACCCCGACCCTGGCCTACCGCTACACCGCCTATCAGCTGGACCGTGGGCTGGCCGACCAGGTCCGCCGGCAGAACATGACTGCCGAGGAAATCGCCAACGCCACTCCGGAGCAGCTGCGCGGCAATACTTCGCCCACCCGCAGCCTGCCGATCGTCAGCCTGGACGCGGGCATGTTCTTCGACCGCGAAACCACCATCGGCGGCAAGTCGTTCCTGCATACGCTTGAGCCGCGCCTGTTCTACCTGCGCACGCCCTACCGCGACCAGAGCGACCTGCCGATCTTCGACACCCGCGACTTCACCTTCAGCTGGGGCCAGCTGTTCCGCGATTCGCGCTACACCGGCGCCGACCGCCAGAACGATGCCAACCAGCTGACCATGGCGATGAGCACCCGCTTCATCGACCAGACCACCGGCAAGGAGCGTTTCTCGGGCAGCATCGGCCAGATCCTGTACTTCGACGACTCGCGGGTGACCATCAACAACGCGCAGTCGCCGGTGGAACAGGGCAAGTCGGCGTGGATCGCCGATKCCAATTACGCCATCAACGACCGCTGGAACCTGGGCGCCACCTACCAGTGGGATCCCAAGTACAAGCGTGAGGACCTGGCCAGCGTGCGTGCGCGCTACCTGATGTCCAACGACGGCATCGTCAACATCTCCTACCGCCACCGCCTCAACCCCGATGGCACCGACCTGCTCAAGCAGGCCGACCTGTCCTTCCTGTATCCGCTCAGCCCGCGCTGGAGCCTGGTGGGCCGCTACTACTACTCCATCGAAGACAAGAAGCCGCTGGAAATCATCGGCGGCGTGCAGTGGGACAGCTGCTGCCTGGCCGTCCGCGCCATCGCCCGCCGCTACGTGCGCAACCGCGAGGGCGAGCTCAACAATTCCTTCCAGATCGAGTTCGTGCTCAAGGGCCTGAGCTCCATCGGCCAGGACACGGACCGTACCTTGCGCCGTGCTATTCTCGGGTACTACCGAGACGACCTGTATCTCGTGCCGCCCAGCAATACCGGGGCGGACCGTGACGACTATGATCCGAACCTGATCCCATGACCAAGACCCTTCCCGTTCTACTCGCTTCCCTGCTGGCGGTCTCGACCGTCTCCGCACCGCTGCAGGTGCTGGCCCAGCAGAGCCAGCCGCTGGATCGCATTGCCGCCATCGTCGATGAAGACGTGGTGCTGCAGAGCGAACTGGACCGCGCGATCCAGAACATCAAGGCGCAGTACGCCGGGCGCGAGAACCAGCTGCCGCCGGAAGACGTGCTCAGCCGCCAGGTGCTCGAGCGCCTGGTGCTGGTCAAGCTGCAGGTGGCCCGTGCCGAAAGCAGCGGGATCAAGGTCAGCGACCAGGAGCTCAACCAGGCCCTGAACGCGATCGCCCAGCAGAACGGGTCCAACCTGGACGCCCTGCGCCAGCGTCTGGCCCGTGACGGCATCGACTTCAACGACTTCCGCGCCTCGGTCCGCGACGAAATCACCGTGCAGCGCCTGCGCCAGAGTTTCGCGCAGAGCCGCATCAGCGTCAGCGAGGGTGAAGTGGATGCCGCACTGAAGCAGCAGGCCACCGTGGGCACGCAGTACCACCTGGCGCACATCCTGATTGCCCTGCCCGAAGGCGCCACCGCCGAGCAGATCACCACCGGCCAGAAGAAGGCCGATGGCGTCAAGGCACTGCTGGACAAGAACGAGCTGGACTTCAATGCTGCTGCGGTGCGCTATTCCGACAGCCCCAACGCGCTGGAAGGCGGCGACCTGGGCTGGCGCTCGCTGGATGAAATCCCCAATGCGTTCGCGCAGATGATGACCCAGATGAAGGCCGGCGACGTGGTCGGCCCGATCCGCGGCCCGAGCGGCTTCCAGCTGCTCAAGCTGGTGGAAGTGCGTGATGCCAGCGCTGCGGCCGGTGGCCAGACCATCACCGAGTACCACGGCCGTCACATCCTGGTGCGCGTGACCGACCAGCAGGACAACGCCGCAGCCAAGGCCAAGATCGACACCCTGCGTGCGCGCATCGCCGGCGGTGCGGACTTCCAGGAAGTGGCCAAGGAATCGTCCGAGGACACCAACAGCAAGGGCCAGGGCGGCGATCTGGGTTGGTTCCCGGCCGACGCGTTCGGTCCGGAATTCGGCAAGCAGGTCTCCGGCGTGAGCGACGGCGGCGTCAGCCCGCCGTTCCGCACCGATGCCGGCTGGCACATCGTCCAGCGCGTTGCCACGCGCCAGACCGATGCCACGACCGACAACCAGCGCGGCCAGATCCGCGAAACCATTGGTCGTCGCAAGCTGGAAGAAGAGTACAACCGCTTCCTGCAGGAACTGCGTGGCGAAGCCTACGTGAACCTGCGCACCGGCGCCGACAGCACCACGCCGGCCACGCCCGCCACGCCGCCGAAGTCCTGAGGCCTGGCCGGTGATCCCGCAGCTCGCTCTGGTACCGGGCGAGCCCGCCGGGATCGGCCCGGAACTCTGCCTTCGACTGATTCAGCAGCCGCGCACCGATTGCCGGCTGCTGGCCTTCGCAGACCCCGATACCCTGCGTGCGGCCGCCGCCGCGCTGTCGCTGCCACTGCAGCTCCTGCCTGAAGACGCCATCGCCCGCCAGCCGGGCGATCTGCCGTTGCGCGAGATCCGCAATGCCGTGCCGTCCCGCTTCGGCCAGGCCGACCCGGCCAATGCCGGTGCGGTGATCGGCGCGCTGTTGGGGGCCGGCCAGGCCTGCCTGTCCGGTGCGCTGCACGGCGTGGTGACCGGCCCGGTGCACAAGGCCGTGATCAACCAGGGCGGCATCGCCTACAGCGGCACCACCGAACTGCTGGCCGACCAGGCCGGGGTCGAGGTGGTGATGATGCTGGCCAACGACGTCGTGCGCGTGGCCCTGGCCACTACCCACCTGCCCCTGCGCGCGGTCGCCGACGCCATCACCGCCGAGGGACTGACGCGCACCCTGCAGACCGTGCACGCAGCGATGCGGCGCGACTTCGGCATCGCCGCCCCGCGTATCGCCGTGCTCGGGCTCAACCCGCATGCCGGCGAAGACGGCCACCTGGGTCGTGAAGAGCTCGACCTGATCATCCCGCTGCTGCAGCGCCTGCGCGCCGAGGGCATGGACCTGATCGGCCCGCTGCCCGCCGACACCGCCTTTCTGCCGGCCAAGCTGGCCGGTTTCGATGCCGTGCTGGCCATGTATCACGACCAGGGCCTGCCGGTGCTCAAGTACAGCGGCTTCGAACAGGCGGTCAACATCACCCTGGGCCTGCCCTACCCGCGGGTCGCGGTCGACCACGGCACCGCGCTGGACCTGGCCGGCCGTGGCATTGCCGACCCTTCCAGCCTCTTCGCTGCCACCGGCCTGTGTGCCCGGCTGGCGCGGCAACGTACACTGGTGCCATGACTTCACCGTATTCCTCTTCTGCCGCCGGGTTCACCGGACCGGCCAAAAAGCAGCTCGGCCAGCACTTCCTGGCCGACCGCACCTATATCGACCGGATCGTGCTGGCGGTCAACCCGAAGGGCGAGGACCGCCTGGTCGAGATCGGCCCGGGCCAGGGCGCCATCACCCTGCCATTGCTGCGTCGCCATCCACGCCTGACCGTGATCGAGTTCGATCGCGACCTGGTCGGCCCGCTGGCGGCCGCCGCCGAGCCGCTGGGTGAGATGACCATCATCCACCGCGACGTGCTGCAGGTGAACTTCACCGAGCTCGCCGACGGCGGCCAGATCCGGCTGGTCGGCAACCTGCCCTACAACATCTCCTCGCCGATCCTGTTCCATGCGCTGGACCACGCGGCGGTGATCACCGACATGCACTTCATGCTGCAGAAGGAAGTGGTCGACCGCATGGCCGCCGATCCCGGCAGCAAGGTCTATGGCCGGCTGAGCGTGATGCTGCAGGCGTTCTGCAAGGTGACCGCGCTGTTCGTGGTGCCGCCGGGCGCGTTCCGGCCGCCACCGAAGGTCGATTCGGCCGTGGTGCGGCTGGTGCCGCGCGATCCGGCCACGGTCGGCATCCTCGACCGCAAGCGCTTCGCCGATGTGGTGCGGGCCGCCTTCGGGCAGCGCCGCAAGACCCTGCGCAATGCGTTGAATGGCGTCTGCACGCCCGAGCAGTTCGAGGCGGCCGGGGTGCGCAGCGATGCGCGTGCCGAGCAGCTGGACGTGGCCCAGTTCATCGCGCTGGCCAACGTGCCGTGCAGCGACGGCGACGACGTGGCGAAGTAAGCCGCGCGCCGCCGTGCGACCTTGACCGGCCGCACCCACGTAAAACCGCCTGAATTCCATGCCGGGGCGCGCAGCCAGCCTGTGCTGCGCTCACCTCAACGTGCACAACTTTCACTAAACTGCCTGCATGAACGACGCTGCCAATTACGCGATCTCGGTCGAAGTCGCCCCGCGTTTCCTCGACGACCAGTCCACGCCGGAGGACGGCCGCTACGCGTTCGCCTACACCATCCGCATCCACAACCAGGGACGCGTCGCCGCGCGCCTGGTGGCGCGCCACTGGCGTATCACCGATGCCAATGGCCGCATCGAGCATGTCGACGGCGAGGGTGTGATCGGCGAGCAGCCGCGGCTGCGCCCGGGTGAAGACTTCCGTTACACCTCCGGTGTCATGCTGGAGACTGAACACGGCACGATGCAGGGGCATTACGACATGGTGGCAGACGATGGCACCGAGTTCGCCGCCGCGATCGCGCCGTTCGTGTTGACCGTTCCGCGCACGCTGCACTGATGGAGACGCACGCATGAGTGTCTGGGCCATCGGCGACCTGCAGGGCTGCTACGACGTTACCCAGCGGTTGCTGGAAAAGATCAAGTTCGACCCGGCGGTCGACAAACTCTGGTTCTGCGGCGACCTGGTCAACCGCGGGGGGCAGTCGCTGGAAACCCTGCGCCTGGTCCACTCGTTGCGCGAGAGCAGCGTGATCGTGCTGGGAAATCATGACCTGTCCCTGCTGGCGGTCGGCGCGCGCACCGAGGAAGAACAACGCAAGGTCAACCCGGACCTGCTGCGCATCGTGCAGGCCGAGGACCGCGACGTGCTGCTGGAGTGGCTGCGCCTGCAGAAACTGGCACACGTGGACCGCGAACTGGGCTGGATGATGATCCATGCCGGCCTCGCCCCGAAGTGGACCACCCAGCTGGCCGAGAAACACGCCCGCGAAGTGGAGGCACAGCTGCACGGCAGCGGCTACCGCAAGCTGTTCCGCAACATGTACGGCGACAAGCCGAGCTGGTCGCCCGGCCTGGCCGGCTACGACCGTTCGCGCGCGATCATCAACCTGTTCACGCGCATGCGTTACTGCACCCCGCGTGGCCGGATCGGAATCGAGGACAAAGGCACCCCGGGTACGCAGGAACAAGGCCTGTACCCGTGGTTCGAAGTCCCCGGCCGCGCCGAGCGCGACCTCAAGATCGTCTGCRGGCATTGGTCCGCACTCGGCCTGACCATCACCCAGGGCGTGCACGCCATCGACACCGGTGCGGTGTGGGGCGGCAAGCTCACCGCGCTGCAGCTGGACACCGAGGAACTGCGCGTGGTCCAGGTGCCGGGCCGTGACGTGCCCAAGCCGGTTTCCCCGCCGCGTCCGCCGGCACGCCGCCCGGCGGTCGAGGGCGAGCAGAACACTGGCCGACCGCCGCGTCAGGGCCAGCGCCGTGATCGAGGCGCGCGCAACCCGCAGCCGCGCCGCAATCCGGAACCGGCCGGCGACACCGGTGGAAGCACGCCGACGCCTGCATGAGCGGAACCGTGCGGTGGCTGTTGATGGGCCTGCTGGCCACCGTGGGCATTGGCTGCCAACGCGCACCGGATCCGGACACAGCCACGGCCTACCCGCCGGTTGCAGCAAGGACGGCCGATGCCACGGCACCCTCGCCGCCGTTGGTCGCGGCCGCGCGTCGCCAGGTGGGACAGACCGTGCGTTACGACCCGGCCTATACCGTACTGGACTATCCCGGCGGTGATGTCGCGCTCGACCGCGGCGTGTGCACCGATGTGATCGTGCGTGCCTTGCGCAGCCAGGGCCTGGACCTGCAGCAGCGCATCCACGAGGACATGCGCGGGCATTTCAGCGCGTACCCGCCGCTGTGGGGCCTGTCGCGGCCGGATCGCAACATCGACCATCGGCGCGTCCCCAACCTGATGCGCTGGTTCGAGCGCCAGGGCTGGCAACAGTCCATCTCCAGGCGGCCGACCGATTTCGCCGCTGGCGACATCGTGGCCTGGACGCTCAGCGGCAGCGGCCTGCTGCACGTGGGCATCGTCTCGGACCGCCGACACCACGACGGCACGCCCCTGATCCTGCACAACATCGCCCGCGGCACGCAGGAAGAAAACCTGCTGTTCCAGCACACGATCATCGGGCATTACCGACCGCCGGCCTGAGCAGGCAGGCTCGTTCGGCCGTGCTCAGCGCCGGCGGTAATCCACGAAATCAAAGGCAAGTGCGTGCCGCGCATCGGCCGCATGGTGCTCGCGCGCCACCTCGACCCACAGGTCCGGATCCACCGCGGGAAAGTGGGTATCGGCCTGCACCGTCGTGTCCACCCAGGTCAGGTGCAGATCGGTCGCCTGCGCCATCGCCAGCCGGTAAATCTCGCCACCGCCGATCACGCACAGCTCGTCGGCACCGGCCTCGGTGGCGTACTGGAGCGCCTGTTCGATCGACGCCACCGCCTGCATGCCCGCGAACGGCACCTTCYCGCTGCGGGTCAGCACCAGGTTGGGCCGTCCGGGCAGCGCGCGGCCCAGCGATTCCGCCGTCCTGCGTCCCATCAGGATCGGCTTGCCGAGGGTCAGCGCCTTGAAACGCTTGAGGTCGTCCGGCAGCTGCCATGGCAGCTGGTTGTCATGGCCGATGCCATGGTCGCGGTCGAGCGCGGCGATCAGGGAGAGCTTCATGCGCGAGCCGCTCATACCGCCACCGGCGCCTTGATCGCCGGATGCGGGTCGTAACCGTCGATGCGGATGTCGTCGAACTGGAAACCGAACAGGTCGGTCACCGCCGGGTTCAACCACAGCGTGGGCAGCGCGCGCGGTTCACGGGCCAACTGTTCGCGTGCCTGCTCGAAATGGTTCGAGTACAGGTGCGCATCGCCCAGCGTATGCACGAAGTCGCCCACGCCCAACCCGGTCGCCTGCGCCATCATGTGGGTCAGCAGCGCGTAGCTGGCGATGTTGAACGGCACGCCGAGGAAGATGTCACCGCTGCGCTGGTAAAGCTGGCAGCTGAGCTTGCCGTCGACCACGTAGAACTGGAACAGGTTGTGGCACGGCATCAACGCCATCTGCGACAGCTCGCCGACATTCCAGGCGCTGACCACCAGCCGCCGCGAATCCGGATTGCGCTTGATCTCCTCCACCAGCCACTGCATCTGGTCGATGCTGCCGCCATCGGCAGTGGYCCAGCTGCGCCACTGCTTGCCGTAGATCGGACCGAGATCGCCATCGGCATCGGCCCACTCGTCCCAGATCCGCACCTGGTTGTCCTTGAGGTACCCGATGTTGGTATCGCCCTTCAGGAACCACAGCAGCTCATGGATGATCGAGCGCAGGTGCAGCTTTTTGGTGGTCACCAGCGGAAAGCCGTCGGCCAGGTTGAAACGCATCTGCCAGCCGAACACGCTGCGCGTGCCGGTGCCGGTGCGGTCGGACTTCTCGGTGCCGTGCTCCAGCACGTGCTGGAGCAGGTCCAGATACGCCTTCATGCGCGGGCCCCGGCGGCGACCGGCAGCACCGGCTGCAGCACCGGCGCGCGGCGCGACAGCGCCAGCAGCACCAGACCGAAGGCCACCAGCGGCAGGCTCAACAGCTGGCCGCGGGTGAACCAGTCGAAGGCGAGGTAGACGCCGTTGTCGGGCATGCGCACGAACTCCACCGCAAAGCGGAAGATGCCGTACATCAACGCGAACAGACCGGAGATCACGTAGCGATGGCGCGGCTTGGCCGACACCGCCCACAGCACCACGAACATCACCAGGCCTTCCAGCAGCGCTTCATACAGCTGCGAGGGATGACGGGCGTACGGGTTGAGCGCGCCGGTGGCGAACTGTTCTTTGAGCGTGGCCAGGTCCAGCCCGTTCAACGGCGCCGGCAGGCCACTGGGAAACACCACGCCCCAGCTGCCATCGGTGTACTTGCCCCACAGTTCGGCGCCGATGAAGTTGCCGATGCGGCCAAAGCCCAGCCCCAGCGGCACCAGCGGAGACATGAAATCCAGGGTGTCGAACAGGTGCAGGCGGTGCTTGCGCGACCAATACCACGAGGCGAACAGCACGCCCAGCAGGCCACCATGGAAGCTCATGCCGCCATCCCACACCTTGAACAGCAGCAACGGGTTGTGCAGGAAATCAGACAGCGCATAGAACAGCATGTAGCCCACGCGCCCGCCCACCACCACGCCGAGCATGGCGTAGAACAGCAGGTCGGAGAACCCGTTGGCGTCCACACCGGGCAGCCTGCCCGCTGCGATCCGCCGGCGCCCCAGCCACCAGGCCGCGGTGAAGCCGAGCAGGTACATGATGCCGTACCAATGCACCTTGATCGGCCCGAGCGAGATGGCGATGGGGTCGATATCGTGGAAATAGATCATGGGCGATGCCTTGCAGGTAAGCGGCTATTCTCGGCCCAGCAGGCCGCCACCTCAACCAAGCAGCTGCGGGGTGTTCGGCAGGCCGTCATCCTGGGACCCGGGAACGGGCGGATAGTGCCCGGCCAGCAACGTGGAGACCTCCTCGATCGCCTGCAGCACGCCGTCCTGCAGATCGCCCTGGCGCAGTCGTTGCTGCAGGTGCGCGCAAATCTCCTGCCACTGTGCCTCGCCGATGCGACCACGCAGGCCCCGGTCGGCGACCAGCTCGATGGCGTGGTCGGCCAGCAGCAGGTAGATCAAGACGCCGTTGTTGTGCTCGGTATCCCAGGTCCGCAGCTGGGCGAAGGCGTGTTCGGCACGCTGGCGCGGGCTGAGCCCTTGCCACAGCGCCAGCCACGGCAGCTCGGCTTCGACGGCGAACATCACCTGGCCACCATGTCGGCGTTCGCCGGCAGTGATCGCCTCGGTGATGGCCTGCAGTCGTGCCGGCGGGAACGTACGCCGCACGGACGGTGAGAACACATGTCGCCACCAGCGCATCACCAGCCCCCCGAGGCGCCACCGCCTCCCGAACGTCCACCGCCGCCGCCCCAGCCGCCACCGCCGCCGAAACCGCCGCCGCCTCCAAAGCCGCCGCCACCGCCCCAACCGCCGCCCCCCCACCCGCCACTGCGGGCGAAGGCGCCGGCCCGGCCCGAGGACAGGCCGACGACCAGGCCGATCAGGCCAGCCAGGCCACTGGCCAGCCACAGCGAGGTGAACAGGAACGCCGCCACGGCCGCGCCGCCGCCGCCGAGCAGCGCGCGCACCGGGCGCGGCAGCCAGCCGAGGATGGCGCGCAGGAAACTGCCGACGAAGAAACCGATCACCAGGGCGAAAGTCCAGCCGTCGCCATCGGGGTTTGGCGTCGCACGGTGGGTGCTGACTGGCGCGGGCAGTGCCTCGCCATCGATCAGCTTGACCAGCGCCGCACTGGCGTCGGCCAGACCGCCGGCATAGTCGTTGTCGCGGAAGCGCGGGGCGAGATATTCCTGGATCACGCGGTTGGCGATTGCATCGGGAATGGCACCTTCCAGGCCGTAGCCCGGCTCGATGCGGACCCGGCGATCATCCTTGGCCACCACCAGCAGCACGCCATCGTCCACGCCCTTGCGGCCGATCTTCCACTGCTCGAACACTCGCTGGGTGTACTGCTCGATGGTCTCCGGCGCGGTGCTGGGCACCATCAGGATCTGCAGCTGGCTACCCTTGCGCTGCTGCAGCGCCAGCGCCTGCGCTTCCAGCGCCTGCACCTGCGCCGCATCCAAGGTGCCGGTGGTATCGACCACCGGCGAGTGCATCGGCGGAATCACCGCATCGGCGGCCTGCGCCCACGCCGGCAACGCCAGCCACAGGCAGACCAGCAACAGGCCACGCAGCAGACCGATGTTCACCGCCTCAGTGCGCCGGGGCTTGCTGCGGCTGCGGTGCCGGGGCGGGCGCGGGGGCCGGCGCAGGGGCCTGCGAACCGAACTTCACCGCCGGCGGCTGCGAGATCTGCGCTTCGTTGTCCACGGTGAAGTTGGGCTTGACCGCATAGCCGAAGATCTTGGCGGTGATCACCTGCGGGAACGAGCGGATGTAGGTGTTGTAGGCCTGCACCATCTCGATGTAGCGACCGCGCGCCACGGTGATGCGGTTTTCGGTGCCTTCCAGCTGCGCCTGCAGGTCGCGGAAGCCCTGGTCGGACTTGAGGTTCGGATAGTTCTCGGTGACCACCAGCAGACGCGACAACGCGCCGCTCAGTTCGCCCTGGGCCTGCTGGAACTGCTTGAGCGACGCGGCGTCGTCCGCGTTGACGTTGATCTGGCCCACGCGCGAGCGCGCATTGGTCACATCGGTCAGCACCTGGCGTTCCTGGTTGGCATAGCCTTCCACGGTCTGCACCAGGTTGGGGATCAGATCGGCGCGGCGCTTGTACTGGTTGAGCACTTCGGCCCAACCGGCCTTGACCTGCTCATCCTTCTGCTGGATGGCGTTGTAGCCACAGCCGGACAGCAGGGAGGCCAGCACGGCCAACAACAACAGGCGGGAGAACGATCGCATGGCCGGCTCCGGATCTCGATGAACGGGATCCGGAGCATGCCACGTTTGCGGTAAAGCCCGCGTAACCACCCACGCCCCCTCAGTCAGGGGCTGCCGCGTTCGCTTACCAGTTGCCGGCGCCCGGCACGTGGTTGGCCACCGCGCGGCGGCGCATCAGCAGGTTCAGCCATTCCACCAGCACCGAGAAGCCCATCGCGGCGTAGATGTAGGGCTTGGGCACGTGCACGCTCAGGCCGTCCAGGATCAGCACCACGCCGATCAGCAGGATGAAGGCCAGGGCCAGCATCTTCACGGTCGGGTTGGCGTCGATGAAGCGGCCCAGCGGGTTGGCGGCCAGCAGCATTACCGCCACCGACAGCAGGATCGCAGCGACCATCACCGGGATGTGGTCGGCGATGCCGACGGCGGTGATCACCGAATCCAGCGAGAACACGATGTCGATTACCGCGATCTGGGCGATGACCATGCCGAACACGGCCGAGGCCTTGGTGGTGGTCGGGTCGGCGTCGTCGCCGCCGGAGATCAGCTCGCGGATCTCCATGCTGCCCTTGATGATCAGGAACAGGCCGCCAAGGATCAGCACCAGATCGCGGATCGAGATGCCCAGACCGGCGACGGTGAACAGGTTCTGCTCCATGTGCGCCAGGTAGGCCAGCGACACCAGCAGGGCGATGCGGGTGATGCAGGCCACGGCGATGCCGAGCTTGCGCGCGAACGGACGGCGCGCTTCGGGCAGCTTGCTCACGGCGATGGAGATGAAGACCAGGTTGTCGATGCCGAGCACGATTTCCAGCGCGCTCAGCGTGAACAGGGTCAACCAGACGTTCGGGTCGGACAGCAACTCAAGGGACATGGGCGTGGATCCTTACAAGGGGGAATGAGCGGGGGGCCGCTCAGAAAAATCGCGGCAGCAGGACAAGGCCCCAGCACAGCAGCACGTTCATCATCAGCACGAACACCGCCGCCGAGCCCATGTCCTTGGYGCGGCCAGCCATCTCGTGGAATTCGCTGCCATAGCGTTCGATCACCGCTTCGATGGCGGAGTTGGCCAGCTCCATGGCCAGCACCAGCAGCATCGAGCCGATCATCAGGGCACGCTCGACCGGGCTCTGGCCCAGCCACAGCGCGACCGGGGCCAGCACCACCAGCAGGTAGACCTCCAGGCGGAACGAGGACTCGTGCAGCCAGGCCGCACGCAGGCCCTGCCAGGACCACACGGCGGCCTTGAAGATGCGCTTGGGGCCGCGCGGCATGTGCCCGATTTCATCAGCCACGGCTGCACGCTCCGTATTGCGGGCCGGGCCGGGACGTGGGGAACAGCACGCAGCGAGGGGTCATGGGCAGGGCTGAATGGGCAGGCAATCCGTCATTTTGCCACAAGCCTGCCGGCGCATCGTCGAAGGCGGCCGGGCCGCTGCCGTGGTAATGGGCGTTGCCGGGTGGTGGAACCGGGGGGTCACTGCCTCGCCAGCGCGGGTAAAGCAGGGCCTGGCGTCAGCTTCTATGATGGGGTTCAACCGATCCAGGCGCCCCGATGGGCGCGTTGCCGAGGAGTCTGCCCATGCATTACCGCTGCACCCGCCCCCTGCTGCTCGCCCTGGCGCTGGGCGCCGCCCTGCCCGCCTTTGCCCTGTCACCGCCCGCGCCCCCGCAGGTGCCGGCGCAGGTCTCCAACGTGGCCTGGGCGCAGGACATGGCCGACTTCGCCAAGGCCGATGCGGCCACCCCGCCGCCGCGTGGCGGCATCGAGTTCATCGGCAGTTCGTCGATCCGGATGTGGCACAGCCTGGCGACCGATTTCCCGGAGCAGCCGGTGTTCAACCGTGGCTTCGGCGGTTCGGAGGTGCGCGACAGCACCTGGTACGCCGGCCAGATCGTGGTGCCGTACGCGCCGTGCAAGGTGTTCTTCTACGCCGGCGACAACGACCTCAACAGCGGGCGCACGCCGGTGCAGGTGCGCGACGACGTGGTGGCCTTCGTGCAGCGGGTGCATCGCGACCTGCCGACGACGACGGTGGAGGTGATTTCGATCAAGCCCAGCCCGTCGCGCGCGCAGCTGCTGCCGGCCGTGGTGGAGGCCAACGGGCTGATCCGGCAAGCGCTGGCCAAGCTGCCGCAAACCGGCTTCACCGATGTCTACACGCCGATGCTGGGCGCTGACGGACAGCCGCGTGCGGCGTTGTTCCGCGAGGACATGCTGCATATGACGCCAGAGGGGTATGCGATCTGGCGGAAGGCGCTGGCGCCGAAGGTGCAGTGCGAGTGACGCGCGGTTTGCTGCGGGTGGGACGGGGCGGGTGAGGCCGCGGGGCACGCTGCAAGTACATCCCTGTAAGCTCCTGAGCCGCATCCATGCGGCTCAAGGGCCCCGCCCCCTCACCCACCCCGCCCCTCGACAGAAAATCGGCGCGTTGGGGTGAAGATCAAGAGCGTGCCGACCAACGGTCGGCACCTACCGGGCCGAAACTTCTCTTGACACCGTTCTGCAACACCCCGTTGTGCAACACCCCGTTGTGGACCCCCGGTAGAGCCGAGCCATGCGCGGCTGCTCTTGCTCTTGCCCTTGCTCCCACCTCCCCAAAGCACCGGCCAACTCTCGATGGGTCGGTGTGGGTGGGTTGGCGGGACCGTCGTGCGCCATGGATGGCGC
>NZ_JBFULO010000044.1:0-17092 GCF_054049855.1 Stenotrophomonas sp. P5_B8
CCGCAGGGCGAGCCGCAGGTGGTGCATGTGGACCAGGAGGCGGACTACGCGATCACGGTGGTCGCCCCGGACTTTGCCGCGTTCATCCGCGGGCTGGTGGACGAGGAGGCCTTCGATGACGCCGCCGAAACGCTGGAGATCGATCTGGTCACGGTGGATCGGGGCACCTTGTCACCGATCGTGCGCCGCGCGCTGGATGCATCGGTGGCCGTGCGTCCGCACGGCGAGCGCCACCTGCGCGCGCTGGCTAGGAAGATCACCGAAGAGAAGGGCTTCTTCGCCCTGCACGCCGACGCAGACTCGCACCGCATGTACGACTGGATGTTCTGGCTGTATTCGCAGTTGGCTACGGCCAGGTCGTTCACGCAGTTCCTCAAACTCCCGGCCGAGCAGAATGACTACGCAACGCCGTGCTACGAACTCATGCTGCCCTTCGACCTCGTCGCGGCGCCGTTCGGCTTCAAGACCGGTGGCTTCGCGCCCGGGTTCGTCGAGGACTGGTGGAACGCGCGGGTGGCCGACGGTGCCATCGTGCCGGTGGACGGCGGCTATCGTTTCAGTGCCGAGGCCGAGCAGCGGCTGCTGGCGGAGGCGGCTACCGCGACGGGCTGATGGACACGCGGTGATCGAGCCTCTCATCGCCCGGCGCCGGATGGACCACTGACCCCTGCACGGCGCTGGCGATGAACACCCCCTTGTCCCCTGTGTTGTCCCTGATCGGCCGCAGCTGGTGGGTACTGCTGCTGTACGGCATCGTGGCCGTGGTGTTCGGCCTGATCGCCATCGCCCGGCCGCTGGCGGCCGCCACCGCGCTGGCCTGGGCGATCGGTGTGATGGCACTGGTGTGGATCGGTGTGGGCAGTCTTATCTACGGTGTGCTGCAGATTGTGGTGGGCTGGCGGCTTCGCCGGCTGCGTTGAGTCGCCCGAGCGGTGATACTGCTCCCAGATCCGAGTGGAGGTGGATGTATGCGCGCTGTTGTGCTGACTGGACTGATCCTGGCTGGATGTGTCGCCCTGACCGGTTGCCCGCGGAAGGAGATGACCTCCCCTGTTGCGGATGTCGCCGGTGTTGCACCGCTGCCCCAGGCCCGCATTTTGATGCGCGAAGTGGACGAACAGCGCGCCGCCGGCTCCACCCACCTGAAGAATCGCGACGGCACCCCGCTTGCGCTGCTGGAGCCGCCTTTCGTTCTCACCGCCGACGTAGCGTCGGTGGCGCTGGGGATGGATTCCACCGGCCAGCCGGTACTCAACCTGCAGATGACCGAGGCCGCCGCGCCACGCATCCTGGCGGCCACCGAGGCGCGGGTCGGCCGCCGTGTGGCCTTTACCGTGGGCGACCGGGTGCTGACGGTCGCCACCATCCGGGGGCCCTTCGGCAAGGCGATGCAGGTCGCCGGGCTGGAAGATGCCACCGACGCGCAGCGGATATTCACCGAGATCACCGGCAAAGCGCACTAGCCGAACACAGCCTGCGAGGGCCGGTGGCTTGACCACCGGCGCGTTTCATCAACGGAACGTAGCCTCGATCTGCTCCAGCGTCTTCCCCTTGGTTTCCGGCAGCCAGAAGGCGGCGATCAGGAAGTACAGCAACGTGCAGCCGGCCCAGAAGAAGAACATGCTGGCATAGCCGTGGTGGCCGACCGTGGGCAGGAAGATCGCCGCGATCACGGTGGACACGAACTGGTTGATCAGCAGCGCGATGCTCATCCCGTTGGAGCGGATCCGGGTGGGCATCAGTTCGGACAGCGCCAGCCACACGCACACGCCGGGACCGACGGCGAAGAAGGCCACGAACAGCAGGATGCAGCCGGCCACCAGCCAGCCGTGGGTGGGCGAGGGGACCGGGCCGATCATGGCGCGCTCGATCACCAGCGGCGCCTGCGCGGCATGGGCCGGGTCCGGGAACGGGTTGAGGTGCAGCGTGCGGAAGAACGCGCCGATCACGCTGTCAGCCGAGACCGCATCCTCACGGCGGATCTCCAGCGCGGCATCGATGGGATTGTCGCTGCGCAACGAACGCACGTTGCTGAAACCGCCGTACGCATAGGACACCGTCAACTGCTGCGGCCCCATGCCGGCATGGCCATCCAGCCGCTGCCACTGCGCGGCGTCCAGCGGCAACGACAAGCTGCTGCCGGCCACCTGCTGCTGCAGCTGCGCATGCACGTCCACGCGGCCGTGCTCGCTCTTCACGAACAACAGCGCGGCCGCCAGCAGCGCCACGGTGATGCCGCCGCTGCCCAACATCAGCAGGAACTTGCGGCCCTTGCGGTCCACCAGCACCAGCGCCACCACCGTCATGATCGCGTTGAGCAGCTTGATCGCCACGTCCGCGCCATTGGCCACCGAGCCGGGCAGGCCGGCCTGGTTGAGAATGTTGACCGCGTAGGCCAGCACCGAGTTGATGCCGGTGGCCTGGGTGAAGGCCAGCACCAGGCAGGCCAGCACGAACGGCCACACATAGCGCCGGCTCAGCAGCGGATCGCGCGTGCCGTTGCGGCCGGCCTGCACGTCGTCCGGAGCCTGCATGCGCTGCAGGGTCGGCTCCACCTCGGCAGCGGCGACCGTGCGCTGCAGGGCAACGCGTGCCTTGTCGATGCGCCCACGGCGGACCAGCCAGCGCGGTGATTCGCTGATGAGCAGCACGCCGGCGGTGAACACCAGGCCGGGCAGCAGGCAACTCCAGAAGATCGTGCGCCAGGCGTGGTCCTTGACCACGAACAGCAGCCGTTGCTGCTCGGCGGCGGGCAGCTGGCGCACCGCGTCGGTCGCCGCGTCCACGGTATGCGCGTGGTACAGACCGATCAAGGCGGCCAGTACCAGCCCGATGGTCAGCAGCAGCTGGAACATCGCCGCGCCGCGGCCACGCCGCTCGGGGCTGAGCACTTCGGCCAGGTACAGCGGCACCACCACACCGATCAGGCCGCCGCTTACACCCTGCAGCAGGCGCCCCATCAACAGCGCGGCGTAGCCATCGGACAGTGCCATGACCGGAATGCTGGCGGTGAACAGCACGCCGGCCACCAGCATCGCCCCACGGCGGCCGATCAGGTCGGCGACCATGCCGGCGAACAACGAGGACAGCACGCTGCCCAGCAGCACCGCAGCGACCACGAAGCCCAGCTGCTGGCTGGTGAGGTGCCAGCTCGCGGTCGCGGTCGCTTCCAGGTAGGGCAGGGCGCCGGCGATGATGCCGATGTCGATGCCGTAGAGCAGGCCGCCCATGCCGCCGATGAACAACAGATAGCGTACCGGCCAGCGCGGCGCGTCGGCGTGGGCATGCATGGGCGTAGCGGCGGAAACCTGATTCATCGAGCCGGTCCTGTCTGCAACTGCATGCGCCGCATCGGCGCGGGATTCAACGCTTAATCGAGTGCGATGTCGTCGCCTTCCACCACCACCCCGCGCACCTGCAGGTCGCGGTCGAGCACGACCAGGTCGGCCCAGGCGCCGAGCGCGAGGCGACCGCGATCGGCGATGCCCAGGTAATCGGCGGGGTAGCGCGACAGCCGGTTGCTGGCATCGGCGATATCCAACCCCAACGACACCAGGTTGCGCAGTGCCTGGTCCATGGTCAGCGCGCTGCCGGCCAGCGAGCCGGTCGACAGGCGCACGCAGCCCAGGCACTTGTGCACGCGCTGCACGCCCAGCGCGTACTCGCCATCGGGCATGCCGGTGGCGGCGGTGGCATCGGTGACGCAGTAGAGCTTTGGGATCGCGCGCAGCGCGGTGCGGATGGCGCCGGGGTGCACGTGCTGCAGATCGGGAATCAGCTCGGCGTACTCGGCATGGGCGAGCGCGGCGGTGGCGATGCCCGGGTGGTAGTGGTCCACGCCGGTCATGCCGTTGAACAGATGGGTGAAGCCCGACGCGCCGGCCTGCAGTGCGGCCACGCCGTCGGCGTAGCTGCCGGCGCTGTGGCCGAGCTGCACGCGGATGCCCAGGGCGCTCAGCGCGGGAATCAGCGCCAGGTGCTGGCCGATCTCCGGGGCGAGCGTCAGTACCTTGATCGGGGCGATGGCATGCAGGCGGCGCACGTCGTCCAGCGTGGCTTCCACCACCAGCGGGGGCTGCGCGCCCAGGCGCTGGGCGCTGATGAAGGGGCCTTCCAGATGCACGCCCAGCATGCGCGCCGTCCCGGGCGCGCGCGTTGCGATCACCGCGGCCAGGCCCGCCAGCGCCTGCACGATGTCATCCTCGTGCGCGGTCATGGTGGTGCCCAGCAGTGCGGTGGTGCCGTGGCGCGCATGCGTTCGGGCGACGGTGCGCCCCGCCTCGCCACCCTGCATGATGTCCACGCCGGCCGCGCCATGCACGTGCAGGTCGATGAAGCCGGGCAGGATCAGCGGTACCTCGTGGTCATCGCGCCGGTCTTCGTGCGCGGTGTCGATGGCGGTGATGCGCTGGTCGAAATGGATGTCGCCGCGCATCCAACCGGTAGCGGTGAGCAGGCGGCCATGCAGGGAGCGGGTCTGGGTCAAGGCGGGGACTCGGCGATGATCACTTCGATGCCCAGCCGCTGCAGTCCTTCCAGGTACTCGGCGTCGATGCTGGCGTCGGTGATGACGGTATGGACCTGGTCCAGCTGTGCGATACGGTGCAGGCTGACCCGGCCGAACTTGGAGGCATCGGTCAGCACCACGATGCGGCGCGCGCGCTCGACCATGCGGTGGTTGAGGCTGGCTTCGGCCTCGTGGTGGGTGGTGAGACCGAACTGCAGGTCCAGGCCATCCACGCCCAGGAACAGGGTGTCGAAGCTGTAGGTGTTGAGGCTGGCCTCGGCCTGGCTGCCCTGCAGCGACAGCGACTGCTTGCGCAGCAGTCCACCGGTGAGCAGCAGCTCAACCCCCGGTGCGTTGGCCAGCTCCCAGGCGATGTTCAGGCCGTTGGTCATCACCGTCACGTCGCGGTGCGCGCGCAGGTGGCGGGCCAGGGTCATCGTGGTGGAGCCGGAGTCGATGATGATGTTGTCGCCTGCCTTGACCAGCCCAGCCGCGTGCGCGCCGATGCTGTCCTTGACCGGCAGGTTCAGCGTGTCCTTCTCGTGGATGTCCTGCTCCGGCAGCGGCGTGCGCACCAGCGTGGCGCCGCCGTGGGTGCGGGTGGCCATGCCCTGCGACTCGATGTGGGTCAGGTCGGCGCGGATGGTCACCGCCGACACGCCAAAGCGCTCGACGAGATCGCTGACCTGCACGTTGCCGTGGTCGACCAGCAACTGCAGGATCTGTTGGCGGCGCTGCCGTGTGTTGCGCATGGGGACGATTCCGTTCAGAAGGAAAGCCAAAGCTTACCGTTCCGAAAGCTCCGTGGCCCGGGAAGTTTCGTTATCGGCAGCTGCCCGGTTGCGATTGCAGGCGCGGGCGTACTCGGCAAGGCGCTCGGCCACCTTGTGCTGGATCAGCGCGCGGGGCTCGGCCTGCAGCTCGCCGCGTTCGATGGCCAGCTGCTGGGTGGGCAGGAACTGACTGAGCAGGATCTGCGGCGGCGCGTGTTCGGTCAGGTTGGCCAGCAGGGTGTCCAGTGCTGCCTGCACCGGCGCTTCACCCCAGTAATAGCGGCTGCGGTCACTGAGTGCGTACGCGCGCAGCAGGCGCAGTTGGTCTTCATCGCCCTGGTAATAGCTGCGCCAGCTGCCTGGCATGTCGACCATGCAGCGGTCCAGCACCTCGATCAGGTTCGAGCACTGCGCGGCGGGCAGCAGTTCGCGCTCGATCATCGCCAGTGCGAACACCGCCTCGCGGAAGGCATAGGTCGCCGCCGGGCCCACCTTGAGGATGGCGAAGTGATCGCGCACCAGCGCATGCAGGCCAGCTTCGGTCTGGTAATCGGTGGAGTGTGCCTCGAACACGATGCGCGGCTGCTGCTCGACAAACGCCGACAGTTCGGCCGCGGCGGCCGGGTCGTAGTAGTGCACGCTGCTGTGGTCGAAATCCACACCCGGCTGCACCACCATCGCGATCACCCGCTCCCACGCTGGCAGCAGGTCCGGCGCGGCGAACGCCTCGCGGTGGATCGCCAGCGTGGTCGCCGCGGCGGCGGGCGTGGTGACCTGCAGGCCACCGGCCAGTGAGGCCTCGCCACCGGGGATCGGCACCTCGGTCCCGATCACATACACCGGCGGCGGCAGGCCGTGCTCGGCAGCGGTCCGCTCGGCGATGCGCGCCAGCTCGGCCGAGCGCGCCGCGACGGTCGCGTCCGGCAGCGGCACCGGGTCATCGGCGCAGGACATGCTGCAGTCCAGGTGGATCTTGTGGAAGCCGGCGGCCACGTAGGCGGCGATCAGCACGCGCGCATTGGCCATGGCCGCCTCGGCCGGACCCTTCTGCCAGGCGTTGGGGCCGAGGTGATCGCCGCCCAGCACCAATCGCTCGGCCGGGAAGCCGGCGTCGCGTGCCAGCTGCAGCACGTAGTCGCGGTACTGCGGCGGGGTCATGCCGGTATAGCCGCCGAACTGGTCGACCTGGTTGGAGGTCGCCTCGATCAGCAGCAGGGTGTCGTAGCGCCGGGCCACCTGCATCGCCGCCAGCAGCACCTGTGCGTTGCTGCAGCACACGCTGTACAGCCCGACGGGGTGGCCTTGGCGATGGGCGGCGATCAGCGATTGGATGGCAGACATGGCAACTCCAGTAACAACGGAAGATCAGTGGGCCCGGTGGTGCTGCCGCGCGAGCAGGGCGGCGCCGCGTGCGCCACCGGCATCGCCGAAGGCCGGCGGCAGGATCGGGGGCACGCGCACCCCCTGGAACAGGTACGGAGCGATCGCCGCTGGCAGGTCGCGGTAGAGCTGCTCCAGCTTGGACAGCCCGCCGCCGAGCACGATCACGTGTGGATCGACGGCCAGGATGAGGTTGGCGAAGCTGTAACCGAGCAGATCGCGGTGGACCGCCAGCGCCTGCGCCGCGATGGGATCGCCGGCGGCGGCCAGGGCCACCACGGTCGTGGCGTCCATCGCCTCGCCGCCGCGGCCTTCGTAAATCAACGTCAGCCCATTGCCGGAGACATACCGCTCCAGGCAGCCGCGCAAGCCGCAGGCGCAGGCCAGCACCGGCAAGGCATGGCGCTGCAGGAGGGTGGCCGGAATGCTCCAGTGCCCCCACTCGCCGGCAATGCCGTTGGCACCGGCGACCAGGCGCCCACCCACGCAGAAGCCGCCACCGGCACCGGTGCCGAGGATCGCGCCGAACATGCTCGCGTAGCCCGCACCCGCGCCGCCGTGTGCCTCGCTCAACGCGAAGCACTGCAGGTCGTTGCCGAACTGCAGCGGGCGTTGCAGCAACGCCTGCAGGTCATCACCGACCAGGCGCCCGGTCAGCACCGGTACGTTGGCGCTCAGTTGGCGGCCGCTGACGCGGTCGCGCACGCCGGGCAGGCCGATGCCGATGGCAATGCCTGCACCGCCCAATGCCGCGTCCGCGCCGTGCACCAGACCGGCGATGGCCTGCAGGAACGCGTCGTAGTCCTGGGTCGGCGTGCCCACCCGCTGCCGATGCAGCTCGCGCAGGTCGCCGTCGTAGGCGACCAGTTCGATCTTGGTGCCACCCACATCGAGGCCGTACCAACACTGCATGGGCGTTGCCTGCTCAGCCATGGGGATGGATGGTCACGCCCTGGACGACCCGGTTGACGGTGCCGTCGGGGAAGGGATTGTCCGGCGTGATGCCGAGCGCGGCCGAGCGCTGCAGGGCATAGCACTGCGGCACCAGCAGCCACAGCGGCGCCAGCCACGGGTCGGCCAGCGCGGGCGCATCCAGGACGAAGTCGCCCTCGACGCGGTCGGCGCCGTCGGGGCCCACCGAGATCACCTTGGCGGCGATGCGGTCGCGGCGCAGTTCGTCCAGCAGGTCCTGCTCGTAGCGGCGCGACAGCGGCTGCGCGCTGCGCAGCATCACCACCAGGGTGTCGCCATCGAGCGTGGACTTGGGACCATGACGGAAGCCGAGCGGCGTGTTGGCCAGCGCCAGGACGCGGCCGCCGGTGAGTTCGAGGACCTTCAGCGCTGCCTCGCGTGCCAGCGCTTCCAGCGGGCCGCTGCCCAGGTAGATCACCCGCGAATACGCCGCTTGCGCCAGTGTACCCACGCCGGTATCCCAGGCGCCCAGCGCCTGCTCACCGTGCGTGGCAAGCGTGCGCAGACGCTGCAGGCGCTGCGGCCACGGCGCGGTGTCGAACACACTCAGCGCGGCGAGCAGCATGCAGCTCAGGCTGCTGGTCATGGCGAACGCACGGTCGCAGCTGGCCGCCGGCATCAGCAGCGACAGCGTGTCGCTGCGGCCCTGGCCACGCCGGGCCAGTTCGCCGTCGGGGTTGCAGGTGATATCCAGGAAGCGCGCCTCATCCACCATCGCACGCACCAGCTCCACCACGGCAACGCTTTCCGGGCTGGAGCCGCTGCGGCCGAAGGACACCAGCAGGGTCGGGCGGTCGCGGCGCAGGTACAGCGCCGGGTGGGTCAGCAGGCTGGTGGTGTGCAGGGCGCGCACTTCGGCCGGCCACTGCGCGTTGATCTGGTCGGCCACCATCTCGGCGATGAAGCCCGAGCTGCCGGCGCCGGTGAAGATGACCAGTTGGCCCGGCTGGCGCAGGGCCTGGCCGAGGAAGGTATCGATCTTCGCCTGCGCGCTGTCCAGGCTGTCGGCCAGCGCCGTCCACATGCGCGGCTGCTGGGCGATTTCTTCGGCGGTATAGGCGCCGCCGAGGCGCTGCCACGCGGGCAAATCAGTGAGCAGAGAAGCGTCCATTCGCAATTCCTGTTGGGCGACCGCACCTTCTGTGTTTTCTTTCGAAATGTCAAATATCGAAAGATAAAGAAAAGCTGGGTCGATCACATTTTCCCGCGAACAATACGGCGCCAATGGCACAGATGCCGCGCTGCGACATGGTTACACGCGACACGAAGTCCGCATTCAGCCGCCATATAGAAAGTGGTGCCCCGCAACAACTTTCGTTTATCCTAAAATATCCTTCTTTTTTCTTTGCAATTTATTGACATCTTTCGAGACCCTGCCCTAGAGTCGGCCGCACTGGTTGCAGATATCCGCTCATCGCGGGCTTGGGGGCAAGGTGGAATTCCGGGTACGACGCACGGGTTTGACGATCGCACTGCTGGCCGCGCTGGCGGTGGCCGCACCGGTGATGGCCGAACCGCTGGGCAACCTGCGCGCCATCACTGCCGCCCCCGGCAAGGACGGCAGCCCTGGCTGGACGCTGAGCACCGACAACGGCGTGGCGCTGCGCGTGGACCTGCTCGGCGCGGACGTGCTGCGCATCCAGGCCGGGCGCAACGGCACACTGCGGCCGGCCGGCGACAAGGCCGCCCCGATCGTGCTGCCGCAGCCGGCGGCCAAGGTCGCCTTCCAGCTGGAAGAAGACGGCAACGAAGTGCGCATCCGCACCGATGCGCTGGTGCTGCACATCCAGCGCACGCCGCTGCGGCTGGCGCTGGACCGCCGCGAGCAGGGCACCGACATCGCGCTGTGGCGCGAACTGCAGCCGCTGGACCTGGACAAGGAGCAGAGCGTGCAGGTGCTGTCCAGCGAGGCCGGCGAACACTTCTACGGCGGTGGCCAGCAGAACGGCCGCTTTGAGTTCAAGGGCCGCGAGCTGGAGGTGTCCTACTCCGGTGGCTGGGAAGAGGGCGACCGCCCCAACCCGGCACCGATGCTGCTCAGCTCGCGCGGCTGGGGCATGCTGCGCAACACCTGGAGCGATGGCAGCTACGACCTGCGCCAGGCCGACCAGGCCACGCTGCTGCATCGCGAAGACCGCTTCGATGCGTACTACTTCGTCGGGCCCAGCCTGCACACGCTGCTGGACCGCTACACCACGCTGACCGGCCGCGCCGGCCTGCTGCCGCGTTGGGCGTTCTCCTACGGCGATGCGGACTGCTACAACGACGCCGACAACATCAAGAAGCCCGGCAGCGTGCCCGACGGCTGGAGCGATGGCCCCACCGGCACCACCCCGGACGTGGTCGACAGCGTGGCCAAGCAGTACCGCGCGCACGACATGCCCGGCGGCTGGATCCTGCCCAACGACGGGTACGGCTGCGGTTATAAAAAACTCCCGGAAACGGTGCAGGGCTTGGCGAAATACGGCTTCAAGACCGGCCTGTGGACCGAGAACGGCGTGGACAAGATCGCCTGGGAAGTGGGCACCGCCGGCAGCCGCGTGCAGAAGCTGGACGTGGCCTGGACCGGCAAGGGCTACCAGTTCGCGATGGACGCCAACCAGTCCGCGTTCAACGGCATTCTCAACAACTCCGACTCGCGTCCGTTCCTGTGGACGGTGATGGGCTGGGGTGGCATCCAGCGCTACGCGGTGGCCTGGACCGGCGACCAGAGCAGCAGCTGGGATTACATCCGCTGGCACATCCCGACCCTGATCGGCTCGGGCCTGTCCGGCATGGCCTATGCCAGTGGCGATGTGGATGCGATCTTCGGCGGCAGCGCCGAAACCTTCACCCGCGACCTGCAGTGGAAGAGCTTCACCCCCGTGCTGATGGGCATGTCCGGCTGGTCGGCCAATGCGCGCAAGCACCCGTGGTGGTTCGACGAGCCGTACCGCAGCGTCAACCGCGACTACCTCAAGCTGAAGATGCGCATGACCCCGTACATGTACGGGCTGGCGCACGATGYGGCCACCAGCGGCGCACCGCCGCTGCGCGCGCTGATGTGGGACTACCCGCAGGACCCGCAGGCGTATACCGAAGCGCACAAGTATCAGTTCCTGCTCGGCCGCGAACTGCTGATCGCCCCGGTGTACCGCAGCCAGGCCGCCAGCCGTGGCTGGCGCCGCGACATCCACCTGCCGCCGGGCCGCTGGATCGACTACTGGGACGGGCGCCAACTGCAGGCCGGTGCCGACGGACGTTCGCTGGACCGCCCGGTCGACCTGGCCACGATCCCGGTGTTCGTGCGCGCCGGGGCGATCATCCCGATGTACCCGGACATGCTCTACGACGGTGAAAAGCCCCTCGATGAAGTGACCTTCGACCTGTATCCGCAGGGCGAGGCCAGCTACACCCTGTACGAAGACGACGGCGCCACCCGCCGCTACGAGAAGGGCGAATCCAGCACCCAGCAGATCCACGTGCAGGCACCGGCGCAAGGCAGTGGCCCGGTGCAGGTGCGCATCGATGCCGTGCAGGGCCAGTACGCCGGCCAGCGGGCGCAGCGCCGCTATGGCCTGCGGGTGCTCAGCCGCCAGCGTCCGAGTGCGGTAACGCTGGGCGAGCGCACGTTGCCGATGCTGGCCGACAAGGCGGCATGGCAGGCGGCCAGCGAAGGCTGGTACTTCGATGCCAGCGAGCGTCGCGGCACCGTGCACGTGCGTACCGCCCCCAGCGACATCCGCCAGCCGCTGCGCCTACAACTGGCGCTACCGGTCGCCGCCGCCGTGGCCGATGACGCCTACCCGGCTGCGCCCGAACTTGGCCGTGCACTGCCGTCGGACAGCCTGCTGGTGGTCAACCGCCCGGCCGAAGAACAGGGCTACGAACTGGAAAAGGCCTTCGACGACGATCCGGCCACGTGGTTCCGCACGGTGCGCAACCAGGCGGTCAAGACCGGCGCGCACGAATGGGTGGTCGGCTTCGGCGAGCGCAAGCTGATCGATGGCATCGAACTGGCCCCGCGCAACGACCAGCACTGGAAGAACGGGCAGATCCGCGACTACGAGATCTACCTGGCCGACAGCAACGGCGAGTGGGGCGAACCGGTCAAGCGCGGTCGCCTGATCCTGCAGCAGGGCAAGCAACAGATCGACTTCCCCGCCCACGCCGGCCGCCTGCTGCGCTTCCGCGTGTTGAGCACGCAGAACCCGGAAGGCGACGGCGCCAGTGCGTCCGATCCGATGGTGACCGCCGCGCAGGGCAGCGTGGCCCGCGCGGTGGATGCGCTGCAACCGCGCGATGTGGGTCCGATCGTGCTGTCGACCTTCCATGTGCTGGAACACCAGCAGCCTGAAAAGCCGGCGCAGCAGCTGTACCTGTCCGCATTGCCACTGCCGGCCGCGTTGCAGGCCAGCGTCGCCACCGACCACGCCTTCGGCGGCACGGCGGACATGCGCATGAACGGCCTGCACTTCCGTCGCGGCCTGGGCGTGAATGCCAGCAGCCGCATCGACCTGCAGCTGGGCGGCAGCTGGCGCCTGCTGCGCGCCGACCTCGGCATCGATGACCAATGCCGCGCCGCCGGTGGCATGCAGTTCCAGGTCTGGGGCGATGGCCGGCTGCTGTACGACAGCGGCCTGGTCAAGGCACCGGGCGTGGTCAAACCGGAACTGGACGTGCGCGGCCTGCAGCGCCTGAGCCTGCGTACGCTGGGCGCGCAGGGCCAGACGCCTGCGCAGGTCTGTGGCAACTGGGCCAATGCCGCCCTGATCGGACAGGAGGGCGATACCGCCAGCATCGTGTCGCCGTAACCGCTCAACCGCCCGCTTCAAAAACAGCTCTCTGCGTTTTCCCGACTGCGGCCCGCCGGCCGCGGAACGGGGGACGTTTGCCCGAAAACACCCATCCACCGCCAGCCCCACGCTGCGGATCGAACAAGGAGACAAAGATGTTGACCGAACGCCATCGCCATCGCCGCATCACCGCTACCCCCTTGTCCATCGCACTCGGCCTGGCCGTTGCCGTGGTCGGCAGTGCCAACGCGCAGGACGCCACCCCCGATCCCAAGGCCACCGAGCTGTCGCGCATCGAAGTGACCGGCTCCAACATCCGCCGCACCGACGTGGAAACCGCCTCGCCGGTGCAGGTGATCAGCAAGCAGGACATCGAGAACATGGGCGCACGCACCCTGCTGCAAGTGCTCGACAACCTGCCCGCAGCGCGTCCGGGCCAGCAGGATTCGCGCTCGCTGTTCACCGGCTCCGATGGTGCCTCGCAGGCCAACCTGCGTGGCCTCGGCGCGCAGGGCACGCTGGTGCTGCTGAACGGCCGTCGCCTGTCGTACTACGGCGCGCCGGCCGGCTTCCAGACCCAGTTCGTCAACATCGATGCGATCCCGGCCGCGGCCATCGAACGCATGGAAGTGCTCACCGACGGCGCCTCGGCGGTGTACGGCACCGATGCGGTGGCCGGCGTGATCAACGTGATCACCAAGCGCTCCTACCAGGGCGCCGAGATCAACCTCACCACCGATAAATCCTCGCGCATCAGCTCCTACGGCGAACACCAGGGCAGCATCACCGCCGGCTTCGGCGACCTCGACGCTGACCGTTACAACGTCTACGCCTCGGTCAACCTGTACCGCCGTGATGCGATTCCGCTGAGCGATTTCTACGACAAGCGCCCCAGCCAGTACTACGTCAACAACCCCAACTACCTGCCCAACCTGCGCCTGGGCACCGGCAGCAAGCCGGGCGAGTTCAACCCCGGCAGCTACTTCGCCTTCGACCCGGTCACCGGTCGCCGCGTGCAGGAAGCCGCGCCAGGCTGCAACAACGTGCTCACCAGCGAAGCGGCCGGCCCGCGCTGTATCTGGGAGACGTGGATGAACAACGAGATCGATGCCGGCGCCAAATCCGAGCGCAACACCGCCTACGTCAACGCGCATTTCCTCATTGGCGACAGCACCGAAGCCTTCGCCGAGGCGACCTATACCGACATCGACCTGACCGCCAACGGCGGCACCCCGCGCGCCTACGGCACTACCACCGGCAACCCCACCAGCTGGTTCTCGCGCAACACCGGCACCACGGTCAACCAGTTCCTGTACCCGTACCTGGGTCCGAACAACGAATACAACCACGCGTCGCCCGAACTGAAAGCCCTGATGGGCGGCGTGGTCGGCCTGCAGTACCTGCTGCAGGACGTGGGCGCCAACCACTTCGGCCAGCGCAACACCGACCAGAGCTACCGCGTGGTGGCCGGCCTGCGTGGCGACGTGGGTGACTGGAACTGGGAAACCGCGTTCGCCACCGCCGGCAGCCACTCGGTCACCTACCAGACCACCAACGTCAACCTGGCCGGTTTCGAGAAGGCCTTCGGCCCGTACAGCATCGACCCGGGCACCGGGCGGGTGATCATCTCCGACCATCCGGCCTACACGTTCGGCGAGCTCAGCGAAGCCAACGCCGCGCTGATCCGCGAGGCGTTCCCCACTTTCGACATCCAGTCGTGGACGCGCCTGCACACCCTGGACGGCAAGATCGAAGGCCCGCTGTTCAGCCTGCCCGCCGGTGAGGTACGTGCGGCCTTCGGCTTCAACGCCAGCCGCGAAACCTTCTACACCCCCGGCAACCCGGATGCGGCCAACGGCCTGATCACCCAGCAGGGCGGCTCGTGGTTCGACGGCAAGCGCAACACCTATGCGCTGTTTGCCGAAACCGTGGCCCCGCTCACCGAGAAGCTGGAACTGGACGCTGCGCTGCGCGTGGACAAGTACCCCGACTTCAGCGCCAACCTGGCCCCGAAGATCGGCCTGAAGTACCAGATGTTCGACCAGCTGATGCTGCGCGGCACGTACTCCACGGGCTTCCGTGCACCCAGCCTGGCCGAGTCCGGCAACGGCGGGGTGTTTGCGCAGCTGGGCGGCTACCGCGACGAAGTACGCTGCAACGAGACCAACGCCATTGCCAACCTGCTGCTGAAATCCGGCCGCGGCGGTGATGTGGACCTGGGCAAGACCCTGCTCAACAGCGACTGCAGCCGCACCGTGGCGCGCATGACCCAGCCCAACCCGGACCTGAAGCCGGAGAAGGCCAAGATCACCACGCTCGGCTTCGTCTACGAGCCCACCCAGTGGCTGTCGGTGTCGGCCGACTACTGGTTCATCTACCGCAGCAACGAAATCGTCGCCCCGGACTTCACCCGCGACGAAGACATCATCGCCTCAACGCGCTCGCCGATCACCGACAGCGACCGTGCCAACCAGGCCGCGCTGGCGGCGATGTGCGCCGACCCGGCCAGCGGCGTCAGCTGCCCCGGCACGCTGCCCGGCTACAGCGTGGGCAACGTGGCCAGCGTGGTGGGCCAGTACAAGAACCGCGGCAAGACGCTCATCGACGGCTTCGACATCGACGCGCGCAGCCGCTTCACCCTGGGCGACTGGGGCAACCTCAACATCGGCCTGGCCGCCACCATCGCCAACCGCAACCGCTCCTACACCGACGCGGAAAGCGGCTGGTACTACGGCGACCTGGTCGGCTATTACAACAACCCGCGCCTGCGTGCCACGCTCAACGCCGACTGGACCTACAAGCAGTTCACCACCAGCATGTTCATCAACTACGTGGGCGGCACCAAGTGGGCGCTGCAGCAGATCGATGAGGAAGACAACAACCCGCAGACCTGCACCGCCGGCTACCTGCCGCTGGAGCAGAGCAAGTGCGATGGTGCCCCGTCGTGGTGGACGGCAAACCTCAGCGTGGGCTGGCGCCCGGATGAGCACTGGAATGTCGGCTTCACCATCAAGAACCTGTTCGACCGCCTGCCGTTCTACGATCCGAACAGCTTCCTCGGCGACTCCAGCGATTACGCCACCATCTACGGTCGTGGTTACAGTCTGACCGTCGGCTACAAGTTCTGATGCTTCATCGCGCCGGTGCACGCCGGCGCGATCTTCAAACGAGGTACTGTCCATGAAACGTAGGGAATTCATCGCCGCCAGCGCGGCCGTCGCCGCCACCAGCCTGCTGCCGCAGACGCCGGCCTGGGCGCGCGGGCGCAAGGTAAGACTGGGCCTGATCGGTACCGGTATGCGTGGCCAGGTGCTGCTGACCGAACTGGTGCGCCGCGACGATGTCGAGGTGGTGGCGCTGTGCGACATCGAACCGATCATGCTCGGTCGCGCCCTGGAAAAAGTGGCCAAGGCCGGCAAGCCGACGCCGAAAACCTACGGCCAGGACCGCGACGTCAACGCCTGGAAGCGCCTGCTCGAACAGCGCGGCCTCGATGCCGTGATCATCGCCACGCCGTGGGACTACCACGCGCCGATGGCCATTGCCGCGATGCAGGCCAAGATCGCGGTCGGCTGTGAAGTGGTCGCCGGCATCACCTTGCAGGACCACTGGGACGTGCTCAAGACCCAGCTGAGCACCGGCACCCCGTACATGCTGCTGGAAAACGTCTGCTACCGCCGCGATGTGATGGCCGCGCTGCAGATGGTACGCAAGGGCCTGTTCGGTGAACTGGTGCACCTGCAGGCCGGTTACCAGCACGACCTGCGCGGGGTGAAGTTCAACTCCGGCGACCCCGACCAGCCCTATGACAGCGGCGTGGAGTTCGGGGCCAAGGGCTGGTCCGAAGCGCGCTGGCGCACCGAGCACTCGGTCAAGCGCAACGGCGAGCTGTACCCCAGCCATGGCATCGGCCCGTGCGCGATGTACACCGGCATCAACCGTGGCAACCGCTTCACCCACATCAACGCGTTTGCCAGCAAGGCGCGTGGGCTGCACGATTACACCGTGGCCAAGAGTGGCGGCACCACCCACCCCAGCACCAAGGTTGCTTTCAAGCTGGGCGACATCGTCACCACCACGCTGGCCTGCGAGAACGGCGAGACGATCCTGCTGCAGCACGACACCTCGCTGCCGCGTCCCTACTCGATGGGTTTCCGCGTGCAGGGCACCAAGGGCCTGTGGATGGACGTCAACCAGTCCATCCACATCGAAGGCCGCAGCCCCCCGCACAAGTGGGAGGACTTCAAGACCTACCAGGACCAGTACGAGCATCCCCTGTGGAAGCAGCACGCCGCCACCGCCGCCAGCGCCGGCCACGGCGGCATGGACTGGTTCGTCATCCACGCCTTCGTTGAAGCACTCAAGGCCAGGGCGCCGATGCCGATCGACATCTACGACGCCATCACCTGGAGCGCGATTACGCCATTGTCGGAGCAGTCCATCACCACCGGCTTCCAGACGTTGGAATTCCCGGACTTCACTGCCGGGTTGTGGAAGCAGCGCAAGCCGATTTTCGCGTTTGACGGGACGTATTGAGCGCGGCACTCCGGAGCGAATCGCTTGCTCCGGAGGCCCTCGGGAAAGGCCGGCGCCTCAATCCGCAGGCCAGCGCGGCGCAATGCGATCGGCCAGCACCATCTCTGCCACCGCCGCCTTTCCATCGCGAACATAGCCGACCGCAACGC